>DASVGB010000001.1:0-3349 GCA_036379755.1 Candidatus Saccharimonadia bacterium
TTCGAGGCGTCAATGCCGGCACTGGGAGCCAAGGTGTTATTCGCAATCGCCAACTCAAACTCATAACGGCTAGCCTCGGCCGGCAGGTAGCGCTGGGACTCCTGCCGGACCAAGCTAGCTTTATCGGTTTGATCCATCGGTGCGACTCGGCCTTCGCACAGAGAAACAACCTTCGACGTAACCGCCAGGATGCTGCGCTCCCTCATGGCGCTCAGGGCGGTATCTAGCAATTCCGGAAGCGTCCCGCCACCGAGCACCACCGTTGCCGTGGCAACCGGTCGGACAATCATGTGGCGTCAGCGTCCTTGTCGCGCCTGAGCCACCATACCCCGGCATAAACCAAGGGAGTTTCTAGCAACGAGAGCAAGCAGCGCAACAACCAATAGGGGATTAGCAGTCCGAGCAAGAAGCTGAAGTTCTCGCCAAAAGAGGTATCGAAGGCGTAGAAAGCCAACGTCAAGAACACCGCCGAATCAACAAACTGCGACACAAAATTAGAGGCGTTGTTACGGAACCACAACGCTTTCTGCTTCATCCTTTCTCGTAGTTTGCTGAAAATCGCCACGTCCAGTAATTCAGCAATCGCAAACGCAGCCAGGCTAGCCAAGGCGATCCGCATTGAAGCACCAAAAATGGCATCATATGCGACCTCCTTTTCTGCAAACCGCTGCGAAGGCGGAAGACTGGTGGCGAGCCACAAAAACAGGAAAAGCAGGACAATTGTGGTCAACCCGGCAAAAATCATACTTCTCGCCCTTTTTCTTCCGTACACCTCAACAACGGCGTCGGTGAGCGTAAACAGTAACGGTAAAACAAAAATGGCAACCGTTGCATTCAAATGAAATGATCCGATGGTTGCGATGGGAAAGGTTTTAGCACCCAGCATTTCCGATGTCATGACACCGAAAATATACAGCGCCATTACCATGTCGAAGGTTCGGACCTTCACTCCAAATATATTCATGATGTGTTATTTCCTAACCAGTTAAGCAATAGGATCTGCGCGCCAGATCTTACCTGCTAAAACCGGACCAGGTAGTAACTCGCTTGTTTATTAACATGATCGTAATCCGATCTTCATAGTAGGCTCAAGTATACACTATTCTCTATTCCCAACGGAAAATTCGGAAAGCCGGCCCATCAAAAAAACCGCACTGGGCGGTTTTTTTGCTCGAAAGAGGGGAAATTAGCCCTTCTTGAGAATTGGCAGGCCGGTGCGTGGATTTTCTACCACAATGTAGCCGCCTGGCAGCTCATCAATTGCACCATCCTTGACCTCGCGGGCAAAGAAGTAAATCCGCTGTACGCGGCCACCCTTAAGGGTAACGTCGCGCATATGCAAATAATATGTTTGACCTTTTGAGTTAACGTGCGAAAAAGCCATCGGTACCTCACTTATAGTTAATCTTGAGTTTCAGATTAAGCTAACGGTTATGGCCTTGTCAACTTTTATACCTGAAAATTTGGTTTCTACAGATGGAAACCCAAAAACTTAAAAAATGCAAAAATAATCGCTTGGCCGCAGAATCGTGGGTTGTAAACATAAGCTTGTTTAGCTATACTGGGGTATAAAGCTAGTGGAAATAATAAGTTTTAAGTGGAGTTTTTATGGAACCTCGTCAGCGTAGCGCTCAACCCCCAGCCCATCATCCGGCACCAGCACTCAGTGGTGGCGGTTCAGGCGGTAGTAGTATTCTTAATACCGTACTGGTAGTCTTACTGATTATCACCTCGGTGCTGGTAACGGCTTACCTAGCGACCAAGCTAATCGGCAGCACCGCCGGCAATCCCGCCATTAAGTCCAAGCAAACTCAAGCCCTTTTCTTAACGAATGGCCAGGTTTACTTCGGCAAGCTAGCCAACATTAACAATAGTTACGTTAAGTTGACCGACATTTACTATCTGCAAGTTCAGCAGCAAGTTCAGCCAGGTCAGAAGACCGACAGCCAAACTCCTCAAGTTTCGCTGGCTAAGCTCGGCGGCGAATTGCACGGACCGGAAGACATCATGTATGTCTCGCGCGAGCAAGTTCTCTTCTGGGAAAACCTTAAAGAAGATGGCAAAGTAGCCCAAGCTATCAAGGACTACAAAGCCAGCGGTAAGAAATAAGTAGCGACCGTTTAAATCTAAAAAACCTCCTGTAAAAGGGAGGTTTTTTAGATTCGTCGAACGATGAGCAAATAAACACTCAGCAGAGCTGATGCCAGCGCAAGCAAAAAAGCGAGTCCGGTCGAATCGGCCGTCCAACCAGGCGCCGAAAGTTTAACGCTATACTCGCTTTTGGCAGGCAGCGCAACCGACTGGGGATTGGCGGCGGGGACGACATGGGCGGCTAAAAAGTTTTGAACGCAGCGAGCTTGAGCAACTGAATCGGCCCGGCCGGCACAGGCAGCTTGAGCATCGGCGTACACTTTACCGTTGCCGCCCGGGATAGCGGCAGCTTGGGCGCTCGAAACCGCCCGGCCATAGCTGCCTTCCAGCATATAGCTGGTTGAGGTTCTCATATGATTGCGCACATATGCAATAAGTTCCCGCTGTTTATCGGATACGTTGCCACCGGCTTTATCGACTGCAACAATTGATTGCACCAGCTTCGCAGTCTGTTTTTGATGCGATCCAAGCTGTATAAAACCGATCCATGCAGCCAGAGCAGCAATAATAAAAAAGATGATTGGAGCACGCTTCATGCCTGCTATTCTAGCACCCTACGCTTCGTTAGACGTTTGCGTATAGGGTTACATTATTATCGGTGACTCGCAGAATACCGCTATCAACCTCAATAATGACTGGATTGAAGCCGGTGTCGACCGTAACCCGTCCGGCTTTGATAACCGAAAAGAAGTTTGAGTGGCCAGCCAGTACATCGAATGGTCCGGTTTGATTGGTGGCCGAAAGCGACACGCCGGTACCTTCAAAAAAGATCTGATACGGAGAGAAAACTTTAATTTTTAATTTTTCGCGGCTATCCATACTTAGATCAAAATCTCCTCAAGCTGCTGCAATGTATCGGGCAGCGACACATACAAGCCAGGCCTGCCGGTCAAGTTTTCAGATACGAAGAAATCTTGCGTGAAAAACTGAATTAACTTTTTCGCCTTTTGGTAATCAATCCTGTCAACCTGGCTAAGTTCGCTTTCGCCAATAATCGCAATAATATTTTTCAAGCTTTCATATTTCTGCATGATAGCTTGCACCGTGGTCGCCAGCAAATAATGACGGTCTCCAACGATTTCGGGAGTAAGCAGCGAACTTGTGGTGTGAATAAGGTCAACGGCCGGACGCACCCCACTTTCAGCCACGGCACGCGAGAGCACAATCGTTGAATCAAGCTGAGCCGAAATTTCCTGTA
>DASVGB010000002.1:0-2078 GCA_036379755.1 Candidatus Saccharimonadia bacterium
CACGATTGATATTGACGGCCACAATATCCAGAGCATCATTGATGCTTGCGCTATGGCTAAAACGGTAGATGATAAGCCCACGGCAATTATTGCCCATACGATTCCGGGTAAAGGCGTAGATTATATGGAGTATGACTATCATTGGCACGGCAATCCGCCGGGAACGCTCGATGTACCAGGCTCGCCTCCCAAGGCGGAGCAAGTGAAAGCAGCGCTAGATCAGCTTCGTGCTTTAAGTGAGCGTCAGGGGGAACCCGAATGATCAACCCAAACATGAAGCTTAATGATGCTCTGCTGGATCCGGAAGTTGCCCAAGAGCCAATTCGCAGCGGATTTGGACGCGGTTTACTAACAGCCGGTGAACGCAATGACCAAATAGTGGCGCTGTGCGCTGATCTTACCGATTCAACCAAAATGACGGCATTTGCCAAAGCTTTCCCGGAGCGGTTTGTTGAAGTTGGAGTGGCGGAACAAAATTTGGTTACGGTGGCCTCTGGGATGGCTATGATGGGAAAGATTCCCTTTACTTCCAGCTATGCCGCATTTTCGCCGGGCCGCAACTGGGAGCAAATCCGTACAACTATATGCCTGAATGAGGCAAATGTAAAAATCGTTGGTTCGCATGCCGGTGTGTCGGTGGGTCCCGACGGAGCAACGCATCAAATGTTAGAAGATATTGCACTAATGCGAGTTTTACCGCATATGACGGTTGTGGTTCCATGTGACGCAAAAGAGGCCGAAAAGGCTACGCTTGCGATTGCTGAGCTCAATGGTCCGGCTTACCTTCGCCTAGCCAGAGAAAAATCACCGGTGATTACCTCAGATGAAACCCCATTTGAGCTGGGCAAGGTTCAAGTATTCCGAGAAGGAGCCGACGTAACTCTTGTGGCATGCGGCATTATGGTTCATGAGGCGCTTTTGGCGGCACAGGAGTTGGCCAATCAGGGGGTTGAAGCCGAAGTTATTAACTGTCCTTCAATTAAACCGCTTGATCATGAAGGACTTTTGGCTTCAATTAAAAAAACCGGTAAGGTTGTAACCTGCGAAGAAGGTCAAGTTGCGGGAGGCCTGGGCGGGGTTGTGGCTGAGCTGGTGGCCGAAAATTATCCGGTTCCGATGCGGCGCGTGGGAATGCATGATCGGTTTGGTGAATCAGGAAAGCCGCATGAACTATTGGAGCATTTCGGTTTAACATCGCCCGACATTGTAAAGGCAGTGCAAGAACTTAATTCAAAGTAGGCTTATGATTCGAGGTGGGTATACATTACCGCCGCAATTTCATCTACGGTTGTCTCTACATCTTCGTTGACTACTACTAAATCTGCCAAGGTTGGACCAATTTCAAGCTCTCGCCGGGCGGTTACCAAACGTTCGTTTCGCGCTGATTCGGTGTCGGTACTGCGTCCGGCCAGCCGTTCTTCAAGTACGGCTAACTGTTCTTCAATGGTCCCACCGGGCGGCTTCATAAATACAATCCGAGCCCCGGGCACCTTTAGGCGGACTTGGGCCGCGCCCTGGTATTCAATCTCCAATATAAGGTTTACATCTTTTTTATCTGGTAAGATTGAGCCGTAATAATGGGAGGCATATTCGGCCCACTCCAGAAGCTCGCCTGCGGCATCGCGACTCATAAACTCATCTTTACTAACATGAATATAGCGTCCAGGCAGATCATTTTGACGGGCTGGGCGAGTTGTCAGGGATGAACCGATATGTAGCTGCGGGTAACGCTGTATCAACCCTGCAATAACCGTATTTTTTCCAACGCCCGATGGTCCGACAATGGCTGTTACTCCGGGTTTAAATGTAGGCAACGAAGAACTCCTTCTAGCATGCGTAAATTTTCTTAAGTATACCACCCGCCAAGACATGTGTCTGAATTGGCACAAAACCGGCATACATTGTACACAGCTGATACTCAAAAATGGACCTTTTTGGGTGCGCTTGTGCTGAACAGTTGATCAAGTTGCTGTTTTTTATAACCATAACCGTTATAATGAAGCCTATGGATCCCCAGGATATCCGCATTATTTCAATCGGAGCGGCCACGCAAGACGTTCAGGTTACCGGAAAGGCAC
>DASVGB010000003.1:0-2436 GCA_036379755.1 Candidatus Saccharimonadia bacterium
CGGAGTGATATTGAAAATACCCGCGATCGAAAGCGGAGCTTCACTTGTGTTGTTGGAGACTACTAACAAGCTGTTTTCAGCCCCTTTCACGCGGCGCACCAGCAGATGTGAGGCATCATTGGACCAGCTCAGAATACTCAAGACTTCCGGAGCTACGGGATCAGCGGTAACCGGCAGAGGCAACAGCCGGGTTTGTTCAAAATTTTCGCCGTCCAGCGACCAAAGTCCGGCCTGATCACCATGGGGCACCACGAATCCCACTCGGCGGTTATCCGGGCTGCCAACCATTTGGCTTATGCTGCCGTGCGTCGCAATCGAATCGGTAAGTGGACGCTGGCGCAATAAAATGACATACTGATGCAGACTCACCAAGGAAGGCTTGACCTGTATGGATTTATGCCAGGTGCGGTATCCATCCCGGCCTAATGTAAAGTCATACCAACCCTGTTCGAAACTGTTACGATACGGGCTTTTCTGATCGAGCTGCTTGCCGCCCAAGGTAATGGTTGCACCATTAGGGACTGAGCTTAGGAGCAACAGACCGCGTTGAACCAGCTTGCCAGATGTAAAGTTATAGGTGTACCCATTGCCATATGCCACCAATAAAACAGTGCCGCCGATGACAATGACGGTTGCAAAAATATAGCTAATAATACCAATAAATTTTCGCGGCATACCGATCGTACTATAGTGGATGCCAAGCGTTTGCGCCAGCCATAGCTGGCAGGCGCTAAACCAAGTATAATCAAGGTTATGTTCGGAAAAAAGCTGGCCATCGATCTAGGCACAACTCATGTACGGGTATATGAGCCAAAACAAGGCGTGATTATTGATGAGCCGAGTGTCGTGGCAATCAGTACGATCGATAATTCGGTTATGGCGATTGGGGCAGAGGCCAAGGAGATGCTTGGCCGGACACCTGATACGATTGTGGCTTCCCATCCGTTAAAAGATGGGGTAATTGCCGATTACCGGATTACCCAAGCCATGATTCATCATTATATCGGGAAAGCCTTAGGCGGTTTTCGGTTAACCCGGCCCGACATTATGATTACCGTGCCGGCTGGGGCAACCTCTACCGAACGCCGGGCGGTGATTGATGCCACCTTAGCTGCCGGTGCCCGAGCCGCCTATATTATCCGCGAACCGATTGCAGCCGCGCTTGGTGCCAATGTACCGATTGCCTCACCAGCCGGCAATATGGTGGTTAATGTCGGCGGCGGTACCACTGAAATTGCCATTATGTCGCTCGGCGGCGTGGTCGCACAGCATTCCATACGGGTGGGCGGCAATAAGTTGGACGCTGCCATTGCCGATGGCATTCGGCGTTCCCATAGCTTGGCAATTGGCGCTCAAACTGCCGAGGAGATCAAAAAGGAGTTCGCTAGTGCCCTAATTATTAAGCAGGACAAAAAACGCGAAATCCGCGGACGCGACGTGGTAGCCGGCTTACCTAAAACCATTACCATCAACTCTCATGAGATCACCCACGCCATGGCCGATGAGTTGGAAAAAATTGTGCTGGCAATCCGGGCAGTTCTGGAAAAAACGCCGCCGGAACTTTCAAGCGACATTATTGACCGCGGCATGCTTTTAACCGGCGGGGGGGCTTTATTGGGAAATCTGGATAAGCTCCTCACCAATATTACCGGCGTGCCGTGCGTGGTTGCCGAAGAAGCCCAGCTGTGCGTAGTGAAAGGTGCCGGTATTGCCTTGAATAATTTGGATGAATATAAGCGCAGCTTGGCGGGACTTAAATAGGAGATGACCGCTCAAGCGCAGTCAAACGATGTGACCGTCTGGATCCAACGAGGTTTACTGATACTGATAGGCTTAATGCCATTTCATGCTTTTTTCAGTATTTGGCTGGGCCACTTGTTTGGTTCCCAAGTCTTGTGGCAGAGCTGGAAAGAAATCCTATTGCTGTGCCTCGCGAGCGCAGCGGCTCTTATGCTGTACCGCCAACCTTCGCGCATTAAGCGTTTGCGGACCTCCTTTAACTACATTTTCGTGGCATTCATTGCGGTAGCCCTTGCGATTACAGTGCTTCATGGCCCATCTCCCACCGTTGCCCTGTTCGGCATAAAAACCGATATTGAGTTTTTGCTAGCTTTCCTGCTTGCCCAGCTCGTTGCTGACACTAGGTTCTTAGGGCAAGCGGCCAAAACCCTAATTATCAGCTCCGGTGCCGTTATCGGCTTCGGCCTGTTGCAGATTTTCCTGCTTCCGAAAGATTGGCTAGCCCAGTTTGGCTACAATGCAGGCACCATTCAGCCTTATTTGCCGCTTGACCCGGCAATTGATGCGGTACGGATCGTTGCCACCCTGGGAGGGCCCAATCAGCTTGGATCATTTCTGATACTGCCGCACTGCTTAGTCGTATGGCGTCTCCTGCAAAATCCGAGGTGGTGGCACGCCCTGTACATAATAGTCGGA
>DASVGB010000004.1:0-2235 GCA_036379755.1 Candidatus Saccharimonadia bacterium
GGCTAGCGCCGATTTCTTTCAGAAAAACCTCAAGCTTGTCCTGCGGTACTTCGTACTTCACGCCTTCATCGTCGTAATGCGTTGGAATCACATATTTTGGTTCGAGCTGGCTAATAATTTGGGTTGCAGCTGTCGCGTCCAAGGTAAAACCATGGCCGCCTACCGGAAGGATTAAAACATCAACCTGACTTAAGGCTTCCACTTGATCGTTGGAAAGCTTGGGCTCGATATTGCCAAGATAGCCAATGCGAACCCCTTCTACCATTAAGACATAGACTGTTGCGGTTGCCGGAGCGGTTGGTTCATCGATATGCAAGCGAGCCGGCACGCCGGTAATCATGGCGCCTTTAATTTCATACTCCCCCGGCCGGTCAATCACCATGTCTGACTTGCCCGGAGGCAGCGTCCCGTCCTCAAGGCGTGAAGAGACTAAGATTACATTGTTGTGGCTTTTAAGGTCGGGTAAACCGCTGGTCTTAGCGTAGGGATCAATCAGTACGGCAAGATCTTTCCCGGTTAGCCGCACAGTATTCATCCCTAAATATGAGATTTCCATGATTACCTCCTGTTAGTTATTTTTAGTTATTGTCAGCCCGAATTTCTACCGGTACAGCCACTTCGGGAATGTCGTCGGCAAAAGAAGCCGGTGCGGGCTTAATCTTGGACGAACGCTCATCAACCAAAATAATCTTTTTAGCAGCCATTACACTGGCTAAAAAGCGGTCGTTGAGACGCTGACGATAGGAAAACTCTTCTGGCGTCATAACCGTATAGTTAATCTCGCGGCCAAGGTCATGCTCCAGTTCATTCATGAACTTTCCAACGCGTGCGCGGTTCACGTCACCCATAATAAAGAAGTCGGTGCCGGCGTTCTGATCGCGGACAAATGTACCGGTTTCAAAGGCGATTTGAACATTCCCTGTAGCTTTTAGCTTCTTCATCAGCTCATTGTCTTCCCGGGTATCTTTCAGGTCAGACTCTTCTTCCAGGGAAATATTGGTGAAGATAGCGCGCAGCGGCGCATAAAACTGGTAGTCTTGGTTTACTTCGTAGTACAGCCGGTTGTTGTTGCTGTCCGAACGGACAATGCCGATGGCCAGCAAGTTCGAAAGCTCTCGCCGGACCGAGTTAATTTGTTCATCGATTTTGCGAGTAATCTCACGGACGTAATAGGGCCGGTTCGGGTTATTCAGAAACAGGCTTAATAATTTTACTCGGGTCTTCGAGCCAAACAGTTGTTCGAACAATACAGCTCCTCGCTTGCGTTTTTACTATCTGTTAAAAGTATACCAAACGATTATAACCCATAATAGTCTTGGTGTTCAGTGCTACCTAGGCCGCTTTGGTTTTGGCTGGCCGCGCGGTTTTGCCAGCAATGCGTTTGGCATAGAGAACCAGACCGCCAAGACCAATGATTACGACCAAGAAGGCTACGGTGCCGCCGATGAATGGCAGCAGCTCAATCAGCGTAAGCGCAAGCAAACCCAGAAAAGCATTGGCGTAGGGATTGGGTCGCCATTGAGCCTGCGCGGATCCCCACTCCCCAAGCGCCAGACCCACCCAAAAATGAGCCAAGTAAAGCCCAAGGATATAGGCAGCGCCTAGAATCAGCGCCATCGGAATCCCGATCAAGGTAAGTAAGAGCAGGATCATAAGCGGCGGGGTAATCAACAGTGCAACTACTCCCCAGCCTAAACTCGCCAGTGGCCGCTCAGAGATTTCAGCTGCCACTCCAACCGGAAACTGTGGCGCCAACCATAGCAGAACCGCACCCACCAAGTAAATCGCAATAAGCCCCCAGATGGCCGAAAATACGGTAGCCGCTACGGCATCTCGCTGGGTATCTTGGCTGGGCCGGGTATGATGAGTTGCGCCCACCACCCTGGCTCCCTGCTGCTTATGTAGGTCAGCGCTACCATAGTAATGAAGGTTGCCGTTAATCAAGGCTGTCTTGTTCAGCACCAAATCTCCGGTTGCAGCATACAAATCTTTACCCAGACTGCCATCAATAACGATTTTACTGCCGGCACCGGAGACGCTCTTAGCCACGCTGCCGCGGATGATGGCATTGGATGAAGCAAAGGTAAGTCCGCCGCTTATTACCGTTCCATTATCTATTGTGAGGTTCTGCGAAAAAGCCGTTACGCCGCCGCCTATTGCCGGACTGGTAATTCGTACCGACTGGCCGGCTGCACGCACACCACCGGTTACTGCTCCACTAATAAATATATCCTG
>DASVGB010000005.1:0-4505 GCA_036379755.1 Candidatus Saccharimonadia bacterium
TTTAACCGCAAAGACCTCAAGGAAATATATGAGTACTGTAGGAAGAATACGGCAGTCAGGTATGTGATAGTACAAGAAGTTGATAGGTTCATGAGAAGCCCAGACGAGCAGACATATTTTTATGTAAAGTTTTGGTATGAATTGAAGGTTCGGATATGGTTTGCCGACAAACCTGAACTCAATGAGGATACTCATGTTGCAAGCCTATTGAGGTATATGGAGGGCTGGCGTGCTGCTGGAAGCAACGAAGAGCGGCAAAGCAAATCCATCAATGGTCAAACTGCTGCCTTAAAAGAAGGCAGGTATCCCTTCTCTCCAAAACCAGGCTATAAACGTGGTTACGAGAGAGGTATTCAAGAGCCTCATGAAGTCCGCGGGCCCATTCTAAAGATGTTCCTTGGAAAGATAGCGGCAAAACAGATAACACCGGCTCAGGCACTCTCAGAACTTAATAAAACCGACTTCATTAAAGGTCGTGCGCCCTTCAAGATGGATAAGTTCAGGAAGATTGTTGCTGACCCCTTTTACGCTGGAATTGTTGAGATTAATAAGCAGGTAAAGGTACGCAACGAGAATGGTCTACATGAGGCCTTAATCACGAAGACACAGCATCTTGAGCTTGTAAAGATAATGGCAGATAAGAAGAAAGTTCAGTCTGGCCCGCGCAAAAATGGAAACCCCAAATACCCTCTTTCAAATATGGTAGTTTGTGACCTCTGTCTTGATAGAAAAAATTGCAGAACCGTAGGCTACGATCACGGGAACGGCAAACCCAACTCAAAAGTGTATGAAAAATATCGCTGTCGCGCGTGCATGCGGCGCATAACCCGCCAGGAACTTCATACTGAGGTTAAATATCGCTTTGAAGCTAACCCAATCAGCTCAGGCGGGCGAGACGACTTGGTTGAAGCCCTGCGCGTTGTATGGACGCAGCAAGAAGGCCAAGCCAAGCAAGATGCAGTTCGTATCCAACACAAAATTAATCATTTACAAGAGGCCATTAGCCAGCAAGTAGAGGCGGCTACTGACCCTAGCAACGCATCCATCAAAGAAGAGATCCTGACATCAATAACTAAGAAGAAAAAGGAGATTAAGGACCTTGATGATGAGCTGGATAGCCTCACGAACGAGGCAGAAAGCGATAGAGAGGAGTTCCTCAGGTTTGCATTTGATTTTGTTGAAGATATGGGCAGTAATTTCTTGGAAATAACACCTGAAAACAGAGCAAGGTGTAAACAAATCATTTTTCCGGCTGGTTTTTACTGGGACTCAAGCAATAAAGTTTACACGCCCGAAGTAAGCACCCTTATCAGGTTAGCGGCAAAGAAAAAGGACGCCGAAGCGTCCGATAATTCCCTTTTGGTGCGGGTACAGGGACTCTAACCCTGGACCTCTTCCTTGGCAAGGAAGCGCTCTAACAACTGAGCTACACCCGCATGTATTTGGTGGCGAGACTCGGACTCGAACCGAGGACACGAGGCTCTTCAAGCCACTGCTCTACCAACTGAGCTATCTCGCCGCGTTAGTGGCGCGACTAAAGGATAATACCGAAAAGCCGATTGTATTTCAACGCGTCAGCCTTAAAAACCGATGCGGCGAGCGGTCATACTTGACGACCGCTCGCTCGCTTGCCGCATCGCTACGGCGTTCTTATGTCCTTTCTGACTGGACAATCTTGGATGGTGCGATCGTCGCGCAGAACTCGTCAGAGGTCACATGATTCCTCCGCTGCTGAGGCTTCACCGTCGCCACGAAGCAGAGCTCCTTTGCGCCGTCTGGAAGCCGGTCGGGCAACTGAATGGTGAGACGGATGCCCTCAGAGCCCGTGCTCCTGCCCTCCGCCGTCCACCACATCACGTTGTTGATGACGCGATAGTCGACGCCGGGGTCGGTGCGAACTACTCCAAATGACCCGGCTTCCTTCATGTCCTCGGTGAAGAGAGCAAGGGTCACGGTGGAATCGCTCGGACGAAAATCAACCAGGAACTGGCTGAACGAGACGCGCACCTCCACCACGCTGCCCAGCTTCAACGTGCCGGGACCTTCGAGGTGAACAAACTGCGTCTTGGGGAGGAACAGGATGACGAAAGCCGTCACCACGACCAGAATGCCCGTAAGCATCAATGGCCAAATCCACCATTGGTGTGTTTTCATGACGAACCCTTTCGAAGAAGAACAAGACAGAAAGGAGATAAAAAAGAACACCCTGGAAGAGCGAATTTTTCACTCCCCAGAGTTAGTTATATTGTATAATAAATTTCAGAAATATCAACGTGTCAACCGACATTGACATAATTATAAGAAGTGGTAAGATACTATACTGACGTGTAAATCAAGCGTCAGCACATCCGTATTGTCTAGTAGGAGGTTAGGGTATGCGCTCCCACGCGCACAGCCGCATCACCCCCACTCGTGTGGCCCTCAGGCTGCTTCTGGCGCTGGCCATCGCTGTCTGCATCGCCACCGTTATGGCAAGCACCGGCGAACGCAAGGTCGGGCCGGCCACGATCGGGACCGCTACGGCTCAGGCTGCTGACATCAGCTGCGACGATGCTTGGAAAGACGGCAACCTGGTTGCAATCGTGTTCCACGACATCCAGATGTTCGCTCGTAAGGCGGGCAAGTGCTTGAAGGCCAGCAATGGCAGCAAGGTCTTCGTCTCCTACCTCTACGGCGAGAAGACGCTGACCAAGCACCTCTACCCTCTGTGCACCCATGTGCGAAGGAAGAGTCCGATCTTCAGAGCAACCCGCGCCTACGTCCGACAGTGGCCATGGAACGGCTTCGGGCAGGGCTGTCGCCGTGCCGGCATTCTGTAACACGCCGTCAACTGGCCCGGGGGAACGGATTCCCCCGGCCGGTCGGAAGGCTCTATACGAGTCTTCCGACCTACCCAGCAATTATTCTGCTTTTATAATGCCTGGTGGGCGATGAGGGATTCGAACCCCCGACCCCCTCGGTGTAAACGAGGTGCTCTAACCAGCTGAGCTAATCGCCCAAATGTTTTGGTGCGGACGAGAGGACTTGAACCTCCACGACCTAAGCGGCCACCAGCCCCTCAAGCTGGCGTGTCTACCATTCCACCACGTCCGCGCATCCGGTATTTGTTGACCCTAGGAATAGTAGCATGGATTTTAGCGATGCGGGAGATGATCGTAGGGGTGGCCGGTACTAAATTCCTGGCGAAGTAGGTTTTCCTGGGTGGTTTTATTCGCACCCAATTTTATTTCAGGGTTAAAAATGCCGTTGGGATCACACAAGGTTTTAACTTGCTGCAATACATCCGCCATCTCGCGGCCATACAACCGCTCTAAATAAGGCCCCTTTACTACGCCATCACCTCGCTCCGCAGCCGTTGTACCACCCATTTTAATAACCGTACCGTAAAACTCATCCATCAACTTAAAAGCCTCCGCGCGATCCTTGGACTTGGCTAGATTCATATAAGGAACAATGTGCATTACACCATTGCCGTGGCCCCAAACGGCCGCCGTACGTTTATGCTTTTTTAGCAATTTATGGGTCGACACTAAAAATTCGGACACTTTATGAACCGGTACGCAGACATCATCAATTATTGGAACAGGGCGATTAGGTGCTTGCTTGGAATTAAGAATAACCATAGCAGCGGCGCGCATTTCCCACAAACGAGACTGCTCATGACGACTGGTTGTGATGTGAAAGCCGGTCGCCAGCTTACCCATCAACCGCTCAGCCCGGCGGCCAAGAAGGTTCTGCCGCAAATGTGAAACCGCATCAAATTCGGCCATAACCACCATGTGCGGGGAATTTTCTGGCAAAACGCCGGCTACCAGCTGCGGTTGATGGGCGTAAAGCACATCCAACAGTTCTTGGCCGACAAACTCAATGCGGCTAGGGTGAAGTTTGAGTAATCGCAGAATCGCCTCACCGGCCGCTTCAGCATCGTCAAAATAACCGGCTACAAGGGTTGTTCGAGGTTCGTAGCGCTCCGTTACGAGGGTGATCTCGGTAATAAGACCAAGCGTGCCTTCAGACCCTATAAACAACTGGCTAAGATCAATCGAGCCGCCGGAGCCGCGCACCTCGCTCAGCCGGTATCCTGCCGTATTTCTTCCAACATCCAGCTGGCTTTCTTTAATTAACCCCGCGTGGTCTTGGAGAATACCATCGATGCCGCGGTACAGATCGCCCTCGCGTGTCATTATCCCCTTTTTCCGGTCAACCTCGCGGCGGCTAACTCGGCGGGTTTCAATTATTGAACCATCGTCCAGTACGACCTTGAGCCGCTTTACCCAAGCCGCAACCGAGCCGTACTTCAGGCTCTTACCGCCCCCGCCATTGGTTGCTACCGCTCCGCCAAGTGTCGAGCTATAGTGATTAGAGGAAAACGGAGCTAAAACTCGGCCTTGGGTATGCAGCGCCATTTGAACCGTTCCTATCGAGACTCCCGGTTGAACCGTCACGCCGTCCTTAGATAAGCGCAGGATTCGGTTCATATGGGCTGGAAAGATGACAACGGCACC
>DASVGB010000006.1:0-4057 GCA_036379755.1 Candidatus Saccharimonadia bacterium
TTTAAGAACTGGCGCTTGTTAAAGGTAGTCCAGCCGCATAGCAAAACCGATCATCTAGCTTACCTGTTTCTTGCCACCGATTTCGAATCCCAAACCGATCCTAAGCCCGATCCCGGAGAAAAAATTATCGTTCATTTAAAGACCTTAGACGAATTAAAGCAAATGCTGAACCTTGCCAACACCCGCTACCTTCCTCAAGACATCTTGGCGCGCGTTGCTACCATTGAGCAACTGGAAGCCCTCCCCGCGTACGACCCATCCGCTTAGCTGCGAAGACGATATCCCTTTTTAAACAAGTACATATTCAGCCCGATTAAACCGACGGTTGCGCCAAAGATGATAATTAATGAAAGGTATGGATTCACGTCGGCGCTTCCCAGCATTCCGTAACGAACGGTGTTAATCATATACAGCATCGGATCGAAAAGCGTAATCGTTTTAAAAGGTTCAGGCAGTAGTTTTACCGAATAAAAAATGCCTCCAAGAAAAATTAACGGTTGCAAAATAAAAGTTTGATAAAAACTGATATTATCAAAGGTTTCGCCGCGCAAACCCACTAGCACACCGAGTGAAGCGAAGAAAAGTCCGCAAATTACCAGACTGCCTAGCAGTAGCAATGGATGCGCTACCGGCAGATCAATCAGGAATGAGGCTGTTATAAAGGTGATCGCAGCAATTAATAGTCCCCGGATAAACCCGCCCAGGGTGAAGGCGGCTAAAAGGGCCGTGTTGGAAACCGGCGAGGCCAGCTGATCATCAATTGCTCGCTGAAGTTTTTGTTGCAAGAGCGATGATGAGTTATTGGAAAAAGCATTAATGGCGACGGCCATCAATAGCAATCCTGGAATAATGAATTCAATGTACGAATGGCCTTCCAAGTCTTTAATCCGGCTACCCAAGGCAGCACCAAACACGCTGATGTATAAGTAAGTTTCAAGCAGCGGCCCCAGAATGGTTTGGCGGCGGATTGACCAAAACCGCTGACATTCGCGGCGCAAAACCGTCCCAAAAGGTAAATATCGGCGATACCACAACGTCATTTTGCTACCCGTGCGAGCTCTTCGCGTCCGGTAACTGCCAGGTACACATCCTCCAGAGTCTTCTTGCCGAACTGCTTCTTCAATTGGGCAGATGTACCCTCCTCAACAATCTCGCCTTTATTTATAAGAGCGATCTGCTTGCAAAGTCCCTCCGCCTCTTCAATATAATGAGTTGTAAGGATGATGGTTGTCCCGGCCTTATTAATTTTCCTCATGTACTGCCATAGCTCCAAGCGCAGCTCAACATCAACCCCCGCCGTCGGTTCGTCCAGAATCAGCACCTTGGGGTTGTGCATTACCGCCCGGGCTAGCATTACCCGGCGCTTCATGCCGCCGGAAAGCGCTAACATTTTCGCCTTACGCTTATCGGTTAATGAAAACGTTTCGAGCAATTCATCAATCCGCGGCTGGCGTTCGGCCTTGGTCATACCATAATAACCACCATGAAAATCCAGCGTATCTTCAACCGTTAAGAACCAGTCCATATTAATTTCTTGCGGCGCCAACCCGCACAAACGGCGGGCTTCTTGATAATCATCAACAATATCGTGGCCAAACACGCTGCCACTGCCGCTGGTGGGAATCGCGAGCCCCATAATGCAGTGGATAAGTGTCGATTTGCCAGCCCCGTTAGGACCGAGCAAGCCAAGGAAGCCGCCTTGCTCCACTTCAAGATCAACTCCCTTTAAAGCTTCAACCCCGCTTTTGTAGCGCTTGCGCAGCTGATGCAGTTTCAGCGCTTTTTGTTTTGATGATTTGATCGCCATATAGGTTATCAGTGTAGCAAAATACTAGTCCAGACGCACTGAGCGCCCTAACAAAACAGGAGGCTCAATCGGAGGACGCTCGAAGCGCTTCGTCAAGTTAAAAGCAAGCGCGATGATTATTTTTTGGGTGAAGCTGGTTTGCCGGCGGTAGCGGGCTTCACAAATTTTATGTAGCCCAAAAGCAAGGCCACCGCTAGCCCGCAAAGCACCATTAAGAAGCGAAACTGGGTATCATCGGTACCAAAACCGCGGATAATACTATAAATGAGGGTAAATACAGCGCCCAAGGTTAATCCATCGGCCATTAACACTGTTGCCCGGAAGAGGGTGAGCCCAATGGCGAGCAGTAGCACCGCAGCCGTCAGCGTAATTAAGGAAACGTTCCGGTTGTACTCAGAATTGTTCTTTTGGAACTCTTTTTGCTGTTTTTCATAGGCAAGACGCGTCGTCTCGTGTTCAGCAGAATCCACCGCGGGCTTGGTCTGTCCATCTAACATAATCGGATAATCGGGTGCTTTTGGTGCGGGATAAAACGCCGAAACGCCAACCCCGACTAAGAGTGAAAGTAATAGTGCCACGAAGACGGTATATAGTTTTAGTACCACGATAGCTACCCTTCCAATTATTACTTATAGAATACTACTTATGGCTCATTCAAGCTAATAAAGACTTAAAATATACTATACTTTCAAGCTTTTGCTACAATCAAATTACTAACAAGGAGAGATCCTATGAATGTGGAAGTCAATGTATGGGCCGTAGTGCTAGCAATGCTCAGTTCGTTAGTGGTTGGTAGTGTGTGGTACGCCCGATCGGTATTCGGCAATACCTGGATAAAACTGGCTAAAATCGATATGGGGAAAGATGGTGGCAGCGTGTTCAAGCCGATTGCCATTACGATGGTTGTCAGCCTGATTACGGCTTACGTGCTTGCCCATGTATCATTTTTGTCGCATGAGTATTTCAATAACAGCTTTCTTCAAGACTCGCTAACCACCGCATTTTGGATGTGGCTTGGGTTTACCGCTGCTCGGTTTATTACGCATGACGCGTTTGAGGGACGCCCGGCGAAATTAACGCTTCTCAACATATCCAATGAGTTCGTGACCTTTATGGTTATGGGTCTGGTTATCGGCTTAATGGGGATCGGCTAACACCGCATCGCATTGAGTAACGGCTTGCTTAAGGCGTTCTTCGGGAGTCCCGCTGATTACCACATAGGGCCTTCCAAGCTTATCCAATAATTCCACAAACCGTTCATGCATTAAGGAGCGGCTGTCTTCACCCACTCGAATACTGTCTTGCTTATAGGGAATATGATAATCCGTTACTAGATAGAAGGCGTTGTCGCGATTCTCATACAGGGCTTCAACTTCCTTGGACCAACTTTTCATGTAATGCTCGTGCCAGACCGCGGTTGCCACGGCATCGGTATCACAAATCAGCAGCTTGTTACTATACCCCGCCAACATGTCTTCCAGGCGATTTTGCTCCTCGGCGATAAAGCGAAATTCTTCGCTTTCCCACTCAGCCCCGGCCTCTGATGTGATCTTGCCACCGGTATACATGCGACCATACTCAGGCACCCAGCTGGTTTTATAATGGTCAGCCAGAGCGGTTGCCAGGGTGGTTTTGCCGGTCGATTCGGCACCGACTATCACCACCCGCTTACCATAATGTGCTCGCACCGGCGGATCTAAAAACTGCCATTTCTTTAATGGGTCCGATCGCACCATCGAAGCCGAAATCGGAACAACCTTGCGTTCTAAATCAACGAGCATATGCTCCGAACCCATTGCCCGTGCCCATGGATCGCCATAGGTCTCCGAAGTAAAGACAATGTCCGGCGAGCGGCCAAGCAGTTTCATGGTATAGGCCGCCCATGCTTGAGAATTATCATCATCATAAATATCTTCGATCAGCCTGACCTCAACATCCGGATGTGCTGTTTTCAGCCATTGCATGCGCGTCGATCCGTCAGGATGCTGATTTTTACCTTCTACTACCATTACAATTAACCTGTCGCAGTGCTGTTTGGCAGTATTAATTAAAAAATGATGCCCTTTATGGGGCGGGTAAAATTTGCCGACAACCAAGCCAAGCTTTGCACCGGCCTTGCTATTAGTAGGGGCGGCGGTCTTCAAATTCTTGCGTCCACTCGCCTTTTGCGGCTAGGCTATTGGCTTCGACACGGTGCAGGTAAGCAGCGCGAGCTTTATCGATGTCTCCTTGTGCCCATAACGTCAGTAC
>DASVGB010000007.1:0-7458 GCA_036379755.1 Candidatus Saccharimonadia bacterium
AATGGTATAGCCGGAGAGGTAAGCGGTCAGCAGGCTGCAAGTACCAGTTTTCGGCTTAATTCCGGTAATAATCAAACCCAACAAGCCCACGTCCCATTAGCGCCAACATTTGATAATCCGGCAAACTATTACAGCAAGCTGCATTTTGTTATTAACCCCTCAAACAATCCATCGGATACAAAATTCGCGATCGCAATCAGTTCCGACAGCTTTGCGACGACTCGGTATATTCAAAATGACGGGACGGTTGGCTCAACCCTCGGCATTGAAGATTATCAGATATATGGCTCGACGGGAGTCGGTTGGGGAGGGGCTTCCGGATCATTGGTGATCGGACTTGAATCCAGTATGACCTATCAAATTAAGGCCAAGGCAATAAGCGGAAAATTTACCGAAACCGGCTTTGGGCCTCTCGCAAGCGCTACAACCTCGCCGCCGAGCTTATTTTTCGATATTGATGTTTCTGCTTCCGACACCGAAACCGGTTCTCCATATCAGATGAGTTTCGGTAGTTTGCTTTCGGGAACAGTGATTGATGGTCCGCAGAAAATCTGGTTCGACCTTGATACGAACGCCGAATACGGTGCGCGCATATATGTTTCCGGCAATACAGCAGGATTAACCAGCCAGTCTGCTAGTAACACTATTATTTCCGCAACTGCCGACTTAAGTGCCGCTCCCGAAGGCTATGGAGCTCAGAGCTCATCGGCAGCACAAACCTCAGGGGGGCCGCTTACGGCTGCCAGTCCTTATGACGGCGCCGGTAGTAACATCGGCATTATGAATACCACGTTGCGCCAATTCTACTCGTCGCCGGGTCCCATTTCATCTGGCCGTTCATCGCTGCTGCTTAAGGCCAAGGCTGGCGTTCAGACACCAAGCGCTGATGATTATCAGTCAATTATGACCGCTATTGCCGCCGCCAGCTTCTAATATTTCAGTTTTTTAGACATTGTTGATCCGTTATAACCATAACTGGATTGACAGCATAAGCGTTATTGTAGACAATATAAGATAAGTGCCGTGTGTGGCACCAAGGTTGGATGAATAAGGTGGGTTTATTTTGAAGAAGCACTTTAGGTGCAGATTTTCGGTCGGAGTAGTTGTCGTTATTGTACTCGGTATACTAGCGCCTATTCCATGGCACCCAGCGTATGCTGTTTCTTTAACCGACACCTATTTGCGAATGAATCGCATGAAGGCCAGTCAGGCAACCGATTTTCGCATCGTATTTAAGCCGGCCACCGCGGTTGCCGCCAACGGCAAAGTTAAAGTAACCTTCCCTGCAGGATTTACGGTTAATGCTACGCAGACGGCTAGTTCGGCCTCCTGCGCTGCTGAATCCGGCGCAACTGCCATGCCCGGTGTTTCTGCACCGAGCGGTAGCGGCCAAACCATATCTGTTACGACAACAGCCGGTTTGAGCGGCGGCACTCTTTACTGCGTTGACCTAACAAGCACTACCGCTGTTACCAATCATGCGACGCCAGGCGGGTACGTTCCAACGGTTTTCACCACTACCTCAGGTGATGTCACTATTGATAGTAAAACGGTTGGATTGCGGGTGATTGCCGATGACCAAATTGTTATTTCAGCGGTTGTCCCGCCAACATTTGATTTTGCCTTGAGCGGCAATACCGATGCCTTTACTGCCCTACTTGATCCCACTGCGGTGAGGACAACTACCGGGCGAACAATCACTATCTCTACTAATGCTGCCAAGGGATGGATTGCTTGGGTTAAAGACAGTAATCAGGGACTTTCCTCGGCAAGTGCCGCCTATACCATTCCTACTACCGGTACTGTGAACGGTACGCCCGACACCTTAAGCGCCGGTACTGAAGGATATGTGCTTGACGTAAACCTAACAACCGATAGCGGCAACGGAACTCCTTCGGTTTCAGCTGAATATAACGGGGTAGCTGCTAACTCAGGCGGTACATTGAGCGGGACGTTCCAGCCGATGGCAACTTCTACCGGCACTGCTTTGGGTGACGTCATAACCCTTATTGAGTATGCGGCAATTAATGGTGAGACCCCTGCTGGGGACGATTATACTGATACGCTGACCGTTGTTGGTGCCGGCTACTTCTAGCAATTATCAAATTTCTATATACCTAGGTTTCTATTTATAAGCATTATGCAAATTGCGTAATGCTTATGCTATAATAAGAGTACATCCAGAGGTGGATGTTACAGACTGATAGCCCGAGACAGGGAAATTGGTAGATTTTGTGTTGGAAAAGTATTGACATGATGCTTATGCTTCGTTTATAGTGAAGCGTAACAGCTTTAAAACAAAAACCGAAGCTGAAACATAAACAAAAAGAAAACACAGAATGCGAATTAAATACACAATGAATCGAACATCCCTGATCGTCCTGAGCGTCGTTGCGCTGCTAGTCCAAATTGTACCGGTTCACTTAATCCCGAATGCATACGCTTTGACGACGACCGATACCTACTTGCGACTGAATCGTATGAAATCAAGTACGGGAACCGCTCAGCCGACAACCTTCCGTCTAGTCTTTAAAACACCAGCTACCGATACCGGATCTGATGCAAAGTTGCAAGTACAGTTCTATCACCCCAATAACGCCGATCCGAGTCAAGCAGATAACAACTTCACTATTAATGCTACGCAGGCCGTTGCGACAGCCAACTGCGCAACTGAGGCCAGTAATGAGTTATCGGCCAGCGTCTTGGCCCTTCCGGGAACGCTCAGCGCCAGCGGTGACAACTCAGGCTCAGGAGCAACACGTAAAACCATTACGATTACCGGGGTTACGAACCTCACTACCTCCCAGTTCTACTGCGTTGACTTTACAACCTCCAATGCCGTGACCAACCCGGTGAACCCCAACCTCTACATGGTGCAGATTCGAACTCTCACGTCGGCCGATGCTTTCCTTGACACCAAATTAGTCGGTGTAAGAATTGTTGACCCTATCGACGCCAACTACAAGTATGACCAGATTACCGTTACCGGTGTAGTTCCTCCGTCCTTCAGCTTTAACCTGAGCGGTAACACCGATGCCTTCACAGCCCTGCTCGACCCGGCTGCGGTTACCTACACGACCGGCCGAACGGTAACCATATCAACCAATGCTGCTAAAGGATGGATTGTGTGGGTCAAAGATTCTGATCAGGGCTTAAAGTCGGTATCGACGCCAAGCTCAGTGATTGCTTCAACCGGTACTCTCAGCGACGATCTGATAGACACGGCCGCCCCAGGAACCGAGAATTTCCTCCTAGATGTTGATTTAACCACTGATGGTGCTGGCGGCGGAACGGTTACCGTAGACCCCGACTACGACGGCACTGCCTCAGGTGAGGGTGGCGCGTTAAGCAACACCATATTCCAGCAGGTTGCCCATGCTAGCGGAACCGCAAGTGGCGATGTCATCACCTTAAAAGAACTGGCTACTATTACCGGCTCAACACCTGCCGGCGACGACTATACCGACATCCTAACCGTCATCGGCGCTGGCAACTTCTAAGCCAAGCCTCAGTAACCATTTATCGAATTCTCAAACCCCTCATGCTTTGTTATACTGACAGGTAATGCAGCACAAGATTTTGGTGGAGCGAATAATTTGCATCATGCTGGTTGCGACAATAAGCGTGGCCAGTTTGTGCGTTCCATTTGGCGCTCAGGCCGGTACTGAGTCAACGCAGCCGGGAGACTTGCATCTCATTACCTCGCCGCTGCCAATCCTTTTAACGGTTAAACCCGGGACAACCACTACTACAGATTTGCGCATAAAAAATGCCGGATCCACAACTGAACGATTGCGGGTCGACATGCTCAAATTTGGTGCCAGTGGCGAGGAGGGCCAACCGGCACTGAAAGATCCCGAGCCTGGGGATGAGCAGTTTAAGTGGGCCAGTTTTTCACAAACAATTTTCAACGCTGAACCGAATGAGTGGAAAACCGTGAAGATGACCATTAAGGTACCTACGACAGCAGCCTATGGGTACTACTATGCGATAACCTTTTCACGGGCCAACAAGGAAGCGAAAACTACCGATCAGCGAGCCGTTCTGCGCGGGGCAACCGCCGTTCTTGTGCTGCTAGAGGCTACTTCTCCCAACACCAAGCGCAAAGTTCAGATGGTTGATTTCGTTTCAAACAAGGGCTTATATGAGTATCTCCCAGCCAGCTTCAAGGTGCGTTTGCATAATATCGGTAATATTCACACCGCACCCGTAGGCAGCGTGTTCATCACCAAGGGCAGTAAGCCAATAGGATCGATGAGTATCAACAAAGAACATGGGAGTATTTTGCCCAATAGTTATCGTATTTATCAGACTGAGTGGAAAGACGGATTTCCGCATTATGCCGAGGCGGTTGAAAACAACCAGACTGCCATCAATAAGAAGGGCCAGCAGGAAAAGCGGTTGGTTTGGAATCTGGGAGATATCGGAAAGATCCGCTTCGGTAAGTATACCGCCAGCGTTGTAATGGTGTACGACGATGGCAAGCGCGACATTCCCGTGGAAGCGGCTGTCTCTTTCTGGGTAATACCATGGCGATTCTTGCTGATAGTAGGGTTAGTGGTAACGCTGATGTTGGCGGGATTATGGGCTATGGTGCGGGTAGTTAGGCCAAGCCGACGCGCTAAGCGCCGGAGGTAGCGATGAATCGATCCATCGCCCGTAGTCTGTTTTTCGGCTTTCTGATCATTCTTGGTTGTTATTGGATATGGTCTCATCCAGTTCAAGCTGAAAGTTCAGGCGGGGTAGTGATTTCGCCGCCATTCCAGCAAGTAGTGGTAGGCGATGGCAAGGGCACGGCTTTTGACGTCACCGTAACCAATCGCACAACTAGCGATCAATCAATTACGGCAACAACCGTAGATTTTAAGTCGCTGGACGAATCTGGTGGCGTAGCCTTTCTGGGCTCCGAAATCAGCGAGCTTGAGCGTAAATACGGGCTGGCTAACTGGCTGAAGCTTGATGCTGCACCAACGATTATTCCAGCCGGTGCATCGAAAAAAATTGTTGTAAATCTGGAAAATCGTGAAGATTTAACGCCGGGCGGGCATTACGGCGCGGTGATTTTTAAAATTGAAGGAGATAACGCTTCGGAGAACTCTAATTCAGTGGACGTAAAGCAAGTTTTAGCTTCGCTCATATTTGCTAAAAAGCTGGGCGGGGAACGCTATGATTTAAAACTTTCAAGCCTTGATCCGCCACCTAAATTAGCGAGCGGCGACCAAAAAGTGAAGCTTAGATTTTATAACCCCGGTAATGTTCATGTGGTGCCGCGCGGGATTTTGCGGTTAAAAGATTCGAAAGGGAAGGTAATCACTACAAGTCTAATCAATCAGGAGTCGGGCATCTTACTCCCGGAATCTTACCGAGTGTATCCTGTGATACTAAAAAACATTCCTGTGTTACCGGCGGGAAAGTACGTGCTGGAAGCTGAGTATCGCTATGACGGGATTGAGCAAACCGCGAAGCTGACAAAAGAAATTACTATTTTCGATTGGCGTTATGCAGCCTTTTTAGGAGCGGTGGGGAGCGTTAGTCTGGTACCCCTTTTGCTGATACGTAAGTTTATTGCGCATCGGCGACGCAAGAAACACAAAGGCCGGCGCAAGCATTACGCTGCTTTTTAGGCCCAAAGGCTCGTCAGTTCATCTGTTATTGCGCTTGATTTCATCTGTTAAAACGGTTATGCTGAGAAAGCATAAGTATTATGTGAGGCCAATAAAAAATCCCATGCGAGCCACTGTTATTTTGGGGAAGTTTAAGCGTACCAATAGTATGATGTTGGTAGGGCTGTTTTTTGCTGTAGTAAGCCTTAATGCATTTTTACAACCGCGGACTGCCGAGGCTGCAACCGGCATAAATCAGCAAATTAATTTTCAAGGCAAGGTGGTTAACCCCGACGGCACCAATATTCCTAATGGTACGTACAACATCGAATTTAAAATTTATCAGGATGGGAACGGTGTTCTTGGTGGCGGAGATGAAACACTGAAATGGACAGAATCCCGCCTGCGCAATAACAGCCAGGGCGTGACGATAACCGATGGCATTTTTCAAGTTAACTTAGGTTCAGTTAATACAGCACTCGGAACAGCTGTCGATTTTAATCAGGATACCTTGTGGCTTTCAATTAACCTCGGCAACACTAATGCAACCTGTACACCGTTTAGTGGTTGTTCACCCGACGGTGAAATGAACCCGTTTATTCGATTTACCTCAGCTCCATACGCGCTTAACTCGGGTAAGCTCAGCGGCCTCACTAGTTCTCAGTTTGTTCAGTTAGCTCAGGGCGTTCAAGTAGATGCCTCATCGGCTTCAAGTATTTTCATTAATAAAACCGGTGCAAGTGGCAATCTACTGGAATTACAGAGAGCTGGTACCGATGTATTGGCGGTAGACAACAACGGTACCGCGACACTCCAGGCCGCTGCTGGCAATAACGCCACACTTACGGTGAAGCAGGCAAGTACCGCCACTTCCGGAGACATTTTTAGCGTTACGGGGAGCAATGGAACCTCCAAATTTATTCAGGTCACTAGTACGGCTGCTAATCAGGGATCGGTTATTGTGCAGTCACTTGGTAGTAACACCCTAACGGTAGACTCGGGATCGGGCACCTTGGTGGTTGGTACGACTACGACTACCATTCAAAAGAGTGGGGCAGCCTTAACTATTGACTTAGCAACCGCTGCAGCTTCAACCTTGACGATTACCAACTCCAACGCCTCTAATACAGCCAGCCTGAGCGTGGAAGGCGGGGGCAGTTTCGGCGGAAACGTTCTGGTTAAAACCGACTCGGCCTCGGCTTTCCAAGTGCAAACCAGCGGTTCGACAAACTTATTCAACATCGATTCAACCACCGGCGACATTACTTCGAATCATGGGACGCTCACGGTTAACGGAGCTAATAATCCAACAAATGTGGTAATTTCTGGCTCCCCTAGCGGAGGCACATTGGCGGCCAGTACAACCTTTGCGTACAGGGTGGCGGCTACCGATATTTCCGGGTCGATTACCCAGGCGGTTGCTGGAACGCCGACGTCATATACTTCTGGCGCTGGGCCCAATAATAACCAGGTAGCCGTAAGCTGGTCGGCCGGAACAGGGGCCCAGAGTTATAGAATTTATCGAACAACCAATGGCGGCACCAACTGGTTTGTTAACACTGTTTCTAGTGCTACCACGTCAATCAACGATAACGGTACAAACTTTACTTGGTCAACCGCAGGGACACCACCAACCACTAATGCTACCGGTGGCGTCACTCTGGCTGGTGGTACCCCGCTTATATTTAACGGAAACGGCGGTACTGTTACGCTCCAGCCCTCCATTTCGGTTACTAGCAGTTATGGTCTTAGCCTGCCTACCGGGCAGGGCGGCGTAAATACCGTTTTGTTGAACGACGGAAGCGGTAACTTGACCTGGGTTGGAACAGCCGGTTGTAGCACCTGTGTTGCAACG
>DASVGB010000008.1:0-7995 GCA_036379755.1 Candidatus Saccharimonadia bacterium
CCAAACCACGCAACCTGCACGCAAGCAACCAGGATTATCAGCAATGTCCCCCACGCCAGCTTCACTGCGGCCTGGCAATCACATAAATAACTTCCAGCCGATTGAATTGAATGTCGGTGGTAACTTGGGCGGTCTGAAATACCCCGTTAGCCTGTTTGCTTACGGTTTGGACTCGTCCGACAATCAACCCTTTTTCAATACCGCCGCCAAGACCGCTGGTGACGATGGTATCGCCCGGCGTAATCGTTTCAGTTTGGGCGATCTTGTCCATAATCAACCCATTGCCAATCTGTCCGCGAATGGTTCCAGTGGGACGATTGGGCGCATTTTGATCAAGCGCCGCAACCCGGAAATTCGGATCAATTATCAGAAAGACTTTAGCAGTACTCGGACCAACATCCTGAAGGCGGCCAATTAGCGCACCTTGCTGAATCACGGTCATACCCTCTCTTAAACCGTCGCGGCTACCACGGCCAATGGTTAAGAACTGGCGAAAGTTATCGGGCTGATAGCCAATTACCTCAGCGGCAATCAGGCGGTCGGGGCGGATACCGCCGACACCGAGCTGCTGGCGTAGCTGATCGTTCTGAGCTTTGATCTCAGTATCGCGGCTCATTTGACCGCGCAAGGCGGCAACTTCGGCCCGCAAGCGCTGATTTTCATTCCCTAGTTCCCTGGCCGAACCAATTACATTAAACCAACCGCCAACCCCGCTAGCGGCGCCAGCTAAGCTAGCCTGCAGCGGTTTAAGCGCCGCTGAAGCCAGCGCAGTAACCGGTGATAACAGCCCGACTGTATTGGCAATCGCCAGCAAGAGTCCTACCAGCATAAATCCTACCAATCGCCGGTTAACACTTTTATGCTTCATTAATATCTCCGTGAGGCAGACTTAGACTGGTTGGGCAGAAGAATATCTTTCAATGAATCAAGGTCTTCCAGAACCAGCCCCGTACCGCGCGCCACTGCGGTAAGCGGATCGCTGGCAACATGCACCGGCATTCGGGTTTCACGCTGAATCAGCACATCCAGCCCCTTCAGAAGAGCGCCGCCGCCTGCCAGCACCATACCGCGATGCATAATATCGGCTACCAGCTCTGGCGGCGTTTCCTCAATGGTAACTTTTATGGCATCAATAATTTCGCGAACGCTCCGGTTTAAAGCCTCGCGAATTTGATCGGAGGTAACATTAATTTGTTTGGGCAAACCGGTTACCATGTCGCGCCCGCGCATTAACACATTCCGCGGCTGATCGGTTCCAGCGATCGGATACGCCGAACCAACCGCAATTTTAATCTGTTCGGCGGTGCGTTCGCCGATACTCAATTTAAACTCATCGCGCGCATACTTTACGATATCTTCGCTGAGCTCGTCGCCGGCCACCCGAATACTACGGGCTGCTACGATCCCGCCCAAGGAAATAACCGCAACTTCGCTGGTTCCGCCGCCAATATCAATAATCATTGAACCGGCCGCATCCTGGACCGGCAAGCGAGCCCCAATAGCCGCAGCCATCGGCTCTTCAATTAAAAAGGTTTGGCGGGCACCGGAATTGCTGGCCGCGTCTTCTACCGCCCGACGTTCAACCTCGGTAACTCCCGATGGAATACCAATAACTACCCGTGGTCGTGCCAGCAGTTTAAACCGTTGCTTGTGCACCTTGTTAATAAAATAGCGCAGCATTTGCTCGGTAACTTCAAAGTCACTTACCACTCCATCAACCAACGGGCGGGTAGCAACAATACTTGCCGGGGTTTTACCAACCATCCGTTTGGCTTCCTCGCCAATGGCTAGGATTTGATTTGTTTTGGTGTTAATGGCGACAACGCTGGGCTCATTGATAACGATGCCCTGTCCGCGAACGTATACCAAAGTATTGGCGGTACCTAGGTCGATACCGATATCATGGGAAAACTGCCCCAACAACTGATCAAACACGGATAAGCTCAAACATTACCATCTTGGATCTAGTTTACAGGAGTGGTGAGGCTCCGCCAAGGTCACAATATGTGTTCAGGACTGAACCCAGGGGCAGTGCCAGATAGGGCGAACAAGAGATGTACTCAAAATACTCTAAGCCGGCCTCAAAATGCAGCCATCATTTTTCCCCAAAGCCATCCAAAAATGTAGCTTAGAGCGTTTGATCAAAATAAGTGCGGTCAGTCCGGCCCTGGCGCGCTAGCGCCGGAGCCGACCAAAACGACGGACCTGCCGCAGGAGGTCCTTGAGAGGCGGGCGGGCGGGACCAAGGAGAAACAGCTGGTTCCGGAAGCCCTTCATGCCCCGGCCGTGAAAGCGCTTGTTACGGCGCTTGATGTTCAGCTCTCGACATCCGAGGCAGGCAGCTGCAAGCAGCAGCGACCAGGCCGCCACGAAGACGGACCGGGTTGAAAACCCACCGTAAAGCAAGACCTGGCCCGCCACGGCGACGAATACGAAGACCGCTGCAACCTCCCACCACTCGCCGATCATCTCGGCAGCGATGACTGTGAGGCAGAACATCGCGGCCAGCATCAGCAGCGTCGGGACTACGGGGATATGCCAGACAGGCAGCACGGCCATGCCGATCAAGCAGCCCAGCGTGTACAGCAGCCAGCGCGACCAGAACTGCAGTCGCTGCTGAACGAGCTGGTTGCGTACGTGCAGAGGATTGTCGGCAGAAGAAGCCATACGTCTCCTTTTTGTCGAGGTATCCCACGATTATGGGCTAACAGTTTATACCATAATTGCTTGTTGCTTTGCTAGATCTTGATGTCGTCAATTGGAGCAAGCTTTGATGCGGCCGCAGTCCGCTTTTTGATTTCAACGGAATTGTGCTCCAGGGTTTTTTGACTAATGGTCAGCCGGACCGGACAGCCCATCAGATCAGCGTCGGCAAACTTGGCACCGGCTGTGACATCGGGACGATCATCATATAACACCTCCACGCCCTGCTTCTGTAAATCCGCATAAACTTTTTCCGCCGCCCGAACCGTATCGGCGGCATCACCAATTTGAACTATGTGAACGTTTGCCGGCGCAATTGCTTCTGGCCAAACCATGCCGCGATCGTCGGCGTAGCGCTCTACCACCACACCCATAACTCTGGCCGGCCCAATCCCATAGCTGCCCATTACTACCGGCTTCTGTGTACCGTCCTCGTCCGTGAACACCAGTCCCAATGGCTGGCTTTTGCTCGTGCCAAGATTAAAAATATTGGCAACTTCAGCCGCCTTGGTCTTTTCCAATGTGTCCTTGGTCAACCCCAAGTCATTGATTAACGTGTCGCTGTAGACTTCTTCATTAATGGCAATCCGTTTGGCATGATCCACATAAATACTATCTTCTCCGGCATCGGTAATGGTTTGAAACTCATGGCTGAATTCAGCAAACGCCCCTCCGGACGCAAAGGTCAGATAGGTCCACTCCCCCAACCCCAACCGGTCAAATATTGTGGCATAGGTGTCTTGAGCGCGCTTGTAAAAAGCCTTGTGCTCTTCTTCTGAACGGCTAAAGGAGTACAGGTCTTTCATAATAAACTCGCGGGTACGCATAATGCCGGACTTGGCCCGAGTTTCGTTGCGCAGCTTGGTCTGAAACTGATAGGCATATACCGGCAAATCGCGGTAACTCGAAATGTGTTCGCGCATGAGCTCAGTGAGCGGCTCTTCGTGGCTCCATGCCAGACCAACATCGGTATTGTTTTTATAGCGCGTCTTAAACCAGACATCGACCTGCTCATCGTCCCATCGGTCGGTACGCTCCCAGAGCTCCTTGCGCTGCAAACTGCTCATGGCAAGCTCTTGACCACCCAATGCGTTGATTTCTTCTCGAATAATAGCAATGATTTTATTGAGTACGCACAGACCCAGCGGCAAAAAGACATACACGCCGGCCGAATCTTTATGGATGAAGCCGGCACGAATAAGCAGCTGCGCGTTGGTAGCGGTTTCATCTTTTGGTGCCTCACGGCGGGTTTTGGTGAAAAGGTTGGATAAACGCATCGTATTACTGGTTATTGTTGGTTAAGGGCCATGTAGGCAAGGTAGTTATTGAGCATATGAATACCGATGCCAGGAATAATTGAACCCAGCCGGACGTACAAAAAACATAATAACAGGCCAAGGATGAAGGTGTATATGCTGACGTTGAGTTGCAGGTGGGCTACCGCAAACAGCAAACTTGATATCATGGCCCCGATTACTACTCCGTAGCGCTTGGCAAATGCCGGGAACAGAAAGCCGCGGAAAACCGCCTCTTCAATAATTGGTGGTATCAACACCAAGGCCCATAAGCTGAGACTCGATGGACTACTAATAAATTCGTTGGTTTGCGGTTCGGCGGGATTAAAGCCGGGATAAATCAGCTTCACCAAGATATCAGCGGCGGTTATAAGTACGCCAAAACTAACAAACAGCAATACTAGATACCACAGGGCCTTGCCAATTGAAAAGCTTCTCACGCCCAGCGACGACAAGCCAACCTTATACTTGCGCAAGAAGTACCAAATCAATGCCATGGAACCGACCGCGTCAACCAGTACTAGGGCAAAAGCGGCAGCTGGATCACCCGATCCAAGAGCATTCATAAAACCTCGAAGGCTGGGTATAAAGTTCGCCGCAATACTTACATTAATGATCAACCCTACCGGCAGAATTATCCAAGGCAATACAAACAGCAACAGTCCCTGGCTGGGAGTCCAAGGAACCGATCGAATAGAGGCGGCGTATGACGCCATCTTAGCCAAGCCGCCGGATGTCGAACACCGTAATTACGATCATTAATAGAATGAGTGCTGCAAACCCGGCAGCGTGAACCGCCGTCTCGGCTTTCTGGCTTAGCGACTTGCCAGTAAGCCGCTGGGCAACCACCATGGCATACCGGCCGCCATCAAGTGCCGGCAGCGGCAAAATATTAATAACCGCCAACGACACCGATATTGAGGCGACAAATAGTAAGATATAGGGCAAGCCAAGGTCGACGATATTTTTCAATAACACGACGATCCCTACCGGACCAGCAACATTCTCGCTTACCTGACCCTGGGTAAACAAGCCGGCAATGAGACCGGCAAACGCAATAAAGGTGTGATAAATCAGCTGTAAACTAATCCCCCCAGCGGTTACCAGGGCACTCAGAAAATCATAGCGTAGCTGATAGGTTTGAAATGGCGTCACTCCAAGGAACCCGCTGGCAGCACTTGGCGGCCGTAATGTTGGGTTAATGGTGCGTGTTTTGCCATCATGGGAAATTTGCAAAGTTACCTTTTGGCCGGCGTGCTCCTTGGTAAACGTTTGCAGATCACGCTCCTCCTTCAGTGGTGTACCATTAGCACTGAGTAGGATATCTCCGCGCTCCAATCCAGCCCGAGCCGCCGGAGAAGCCGGGTCAACCGCCACCGCCATAAGCTGCTTCGGTTGGGCGTAGGTTGGCGTACCAAAACTATATTGGCCGCTAATGACCGGCGGAAGTCCGGTTAAGCACAGCCACAGGAGCACAGCATATGCCAGAAGCGCGTTCATAGTTACCCCTGCCAGTAGAATCTTGGACTTCGCCAGAAAACTGGCCGCCCCAAAGGTACCAGGCGTCGATTCCTGAATCGCCTCACCCTTCATTTTGACAAAGCCGCCAAGCGGGATCAGGTTAATGGAATAGACAGTCTGGCCATATTTCACGCCCACCAAGCGTGGGGGAAAGCCGAACCCGAACTCCTCAACATCAACCCCATTACGCTTCGCCATGATGAAATGGCCAAACTCGTGCACGAACACCAGAATACCAAAAATCAGAATAACGAGCAGAATAATGCCGATGATCATTGCTCCATTGTACTATACTGGCCGGTTGATTAGACCTGCATGATTTCGGCTTCTTTAGCCTTGGCCAACTCATCCGCCTTTTTCTTATAATAATCAATCTTTTTATTAAGCTCTTGCTCGGCAAAACGCATGTCGTCCTGAGTGGCCTCGCCGGACTTCTCCATCCGCTTAACCTCGCCCAGTACGTCATGACGGATCTGGCGCAAGGAAATATGGCTATTTTCAACCTTAACGCCCAGTTCTTTGACAATCTCTCGGCGGCGATCTTCAGTCATTGGCGGAACGTTCAAGCGTACAACGTTGCCATCGCTTGAGGGATTAAGACCCAGTGCCTGATTCTCGCGGAGCATCTTTTCAATTGATGCAACCATTGATTTATCCCACGGGCTGATGGTAATGGTATGGGCGTCCGGCGTCGTGATGGTAGCTACCGCTTTAAGCAGCATTGTCTGGCCGTATTGCTCTACAGTTAGGTTTTCTACCAGCGCCGTCTGCGCCCGGCCTACGCGTAAGCTTCGCAGCTCATCTTCCAGGTACTGAACCGCTTTCTCCATGCGGGGATCGGCTTGTTTGACGATTTGCGGTACCATTATAGCGATTCTCCCAAGACCATACGGGCATAGCGGCGAATAACAACCTTCTCCCCCACCTTAGCAGCAACTTCAGTCGTATATTCTTCAATTGATTTATCGGGATCTTTGACAAAGGGCTGATTGATCAAACAAACGGTTTGATAATATTTGGCGAGCTTGCCCTCGACTATTTTTTCGACAACGTTCTCCGGCTTTCCCTTTACCTCTTCAGCAAAAATCTCGCGCTCTTTTGCAAGCACGTCAGCGGGGACCGATTCGGCATTCAAGTATTCTGGAGCGCTGGCAGCAATATGCATGGCAACATCGCGGACAAATGTCTTAAAATCGTCGGTACGAGCCACAAAATCGGTTTCGCAGTTCACTTCAACCAAGACGCCAATTTTATCACCGTGAACGTAGGTAGAAACCAGGCCGGCACCGACCTCGCGATCGGCACGCTTGGCGGCTCGAGCCATTCCTTTTTTGCGCAAGGCTGCAACCGCCGCCTCAACATCTCCCTTCGCCTCTACAAGTGCTTTTTTAGCATCCATCATGCCGGCACCGGTAGTTTCACGTAAGTTTTTAATAGCTTCAATAGTTACTTCTGCCATGAATACTCCTCAATTCTTACTTGTTTGCTTAGGCCTTTTCGGCGGCTTCAGGTGCAGCAACCGCTTCGGCCGGCTTCTTACGCACAAATGCTTGGGCGCCTTTATCGGCGGCTTCGGCAATGGCGTGGCTGATCACACGAATCGATTTGATGGCGTCATCGTTAGCTGGAATCGGGTAAGTCGCTACATCTGGATCGGCGTTGGTGTCAACAATTACCACCAATGGAATGTTTAGGTTGCGAGCTTCGGCAATCGCAATTGAATCGCGTACCGCATCAACCACAAACACTGCCTTGGGCAGCTCGCGCATATCTTTTATGCCGCCAAAAATGCGCTCAAGAGCTTCTTTTTCGTTGGTTAAGTCGAGGAGCTCTTTCTTGTTGTACTTGGTGGCATAATCGCCGCTTTCCAGGCCTTCTTCAATTTGCTTTAAGCGCTTAATCCGGTCTTGAATGGTACGAAAGTTGGTAAGCATGCCGCCCAGCCAGCGTTCAACCACGTAGGGCTGCCCGGCTTTCCCCGCCTCGTCGCGAACAATCGCCACGGCCTGGCGCTTGGTGCCAACAAACAAGATCTTGCCGCCATCTTCGGCAACTCTTTCAACAAATGCCGCAGCATCGTTAAGATAGTTAACCGTCTTGGTTAGGTCAATAATATGAACGCCGCCGCGTACGCCGAAAATGAACTTGCCCATTTTCGGGTTCCAGCGACGGGTTTGATGGCCGAAATGCGAACCGGCCTCTAATAGCTCCTTTACGGGAGTTGCCATGTGATTGTTATCCTTTTACGTTGTCTGCTTGGCCGCTCGTTATAGTTAGGGAGCGGAGGATTTTGGTAAGCAAACTGTGTCATTAATTAGTTCTAACGGGAGTAATAGTAGCAGAATTGCGCCCGACCAACAAGCCTCTTCTAGCTGGTATTATACAAACATGGATGAAAAACAACGGTTGCGTCTTATTTATAGGGAAAAGTTAGCGGCTTTATCCGGCACTGAACGGCAGGACAAAAGCCATACCA
>DASVGB010000009.1:0-2165 GCA_036379755.1 Candidatus Saccharimonadia bacterium
CATGGATTCATACGTTGATTCAAGATTATGCCGCTTTATATGAGGTATAAAGAAACTAATTTCGCGCGGAACTTTCATACATGGCCCCTTTCAGGCGGCTAAGGGGCACTTAACCAGAGCAGTTGATTAGATTTATTGTAGCATGAATTACTATAATTAGCTAATTTTGTTACAAATCTGTCAAGCTCTCAGAGCGGTGCATTGCCTTGATCAGTACACGTATTAATGATCTAATAGTCTGACGGGACTACCAGTCTCTATCGTGTACACCCGCAATCGAACGAGGGCACAATGTTCGAACGCTTTACCGAAGTTGCCCGTCACGTGGTCGTACTCGCACAAGAGGAGGCCCGCAGGTTCAAACACGGCTACATCGGGGATGAACACATCCTGCTTGGCCTTCTGGGAGAAGAAGAAGGCCTGGCGGCGCAGGTTCTGGGAAGTTTCGACATCACCATTGAGCGCTCTCGTGCCCAGGTGGTCAAGCTTGTCGGAACCGGAGAGTTCGCTTCACCCGAGATAATCCCGTTCACGCCGCGGGCCAAGAAGCTGTTTGAGCTGTCGTTTCGCGAGGCGATCAGCCTCGGACACGGCTACATCGGCACTGAGCACATCCTGCTCGGTCTAGTCCGCCAGGGTGACGGCATTGCTGCCCGCATGCTGCTCGACTTCGACGCTGATGCCGACAGGATCCGCAGCGAGGTCATGCAGCAAATCGGCAACATCAACTACATTCTCGAGGAGGTAGCCGACCCCGAAGGCCGCTTTGGTCGCGGGACGAGGGCTGTAGTTAGAAGAGCCCGCAATACGGCCTGGGATCTCAACCACCTCGACATCAAGCCCATACACCTGCTGATCGCGCTGGCGCAGCTTCATGAGGGCGTGATTGGCGAGACCTTCAAGGCCCTGCAGATCAACCCCAAGAACCTCCGCGACCAGGCGGCGGCTGCCCTACCGGTCCCGCTTGCACCATCACCGGAGAAGATTCTGCTCCATCCCGCAAGCAGGAAAGTCCTCGACCTGGCGGTCGAGCAGGCGAACATGATGGATCGTCATGAGATCAGACCTCACCACCTCATGTTGGGACTGCTCAAAGCAGCGGATCCCGTGACGACCGACATCCTTGTCGGGATCGGCATCGACACCCATCGAGCCGAAGCTGCCGTTGCGATGTGCATCCTCAAGGCGAACGCAAGATCCTGAAGCATCCCATACTCTATTCTAGGCACGGCAACCCCAATGGGCAGGCATTCTAGATATCATCCTGCCCCAACCGCACTTATCAACCTCAAAAGTATTGCGATTTTGCTTGACTTAAGTTATTTTTAATTGTGTGCCACACCCGTAGCAGCTGAAATTTCAGTGCAACCCACAGGAAGGACGGACATGAATAGGTACAGTTCCGGCTCGCCGAAGCACAATCGCCCAGGAGAGATCGTTGTCTCGTTGGTTGCTTCAGGTGTCATCTTGGCAATCAGCCTAGCCACTCTTACCGCGTGGGCGTATCTCGGAAGCGTGCTCCTGCTGGGCAGCGGGATCATCTTTCTCCTCATTGGCATCGGCGCCACATTCCATCAGTGGGCCCAGCTTCGGCTACATTTCAATCCGGTTCCGCCGGTCAGCGATCTGCAAGCCGAACCCAGCCCTTCCTAAACCCCGCTGGGGCGGCTAACGAATCTCGCATACGCGTGCGGCTTCGGTCGCACCGGCGGGTTTCGTTTTTTATGTGCGGAGGCTTTTCCCAGCCGCAACCGTTTATACGGTTGCTTCATGAAAGCTTCACCCCGTTGTCTCCCTCTTCTGGATATGTTACTATAAAAATTATAGCAAGTAAATTTCATGGACAACCCTGCAATTACCCAAAAAACATCCCTCGAAACCCTAAAATTACTGGGTGATTTTTGGACTTTGCGGATTATTGATGCGCTTAAGGACGGGGAATTGCGTTACTGTGGCGTACAGCGCCAAGCCGGCGGTATTAATCCGGTTACACTTTCATCTCGTTTGAAGAAACTGGAACAAGCAGGTATTATTCGGCGCCAAGACTGTGCTCAAGACAAAATCTCGGTAAGTTATCGGCTTACCGAACTGGGCCGTGGCACCCTTCCAGTTCTTAACGCTATAAACCAGTTTTCCGACAAGCTTAGACCCGCGGTATAATACCA
>DASVGB010000010.1:0-6582 GCA_036379755.1 Candidatus Saccharimonadia bacterium
CCTCAACCTGTACCCGTGAAAACATCTGGCGAATAATGATCTCAATATGCTTATCGGCAATAGTCTGTCCCTGAGAAGCATAAATCGATTGAACCTCGCCTACGATGTAGCGTTGAACCGCAAGCTCGCCGCGCAAAGTAAGCATATCTTGCAGGTTGATAGATCCCTCGGTAAGGCGTTGGCCACGTACGACCAGATCGCCGTTTTCAACTTCAATTTCCTGGTAGGCAGGGATTACGTGATCTTTAAAAGCTCCACCGGCATGGGTTAGCAAGATTTTATCTTTAGTTACCTCAATCAGACCTTCAATCTTGGCCTTGATCAGCTTCTTGCCCTTACCGTCAGCCGCTAAAATATCGCCGATTTCAACGTGATCGCCGCTTTTTACTTCGGGGATACGGTCGCCTAAGGCATACTCCGTAACTTTTACGTTAGCCGGGGTTACCCGCACATTGGTTTTACCGCCAGCCTGCTTGATTGCAACGATGCCATCAAGCTCAGCCAGGACCGCTTGGCCCTTCGGGCTACGGGCTTCAAAAATTTCCTCAACCCGCGGCAAACCTTGGGTGATGTCGGCACCGGTAGCGGCCACGCCTTTATGGAAGGTACGCATGGTTAGCTGCGTTCCGGGCTCGCCAATTGACTGGGCAGCAATAACGCCTACAGGCTCGCCAAGCTTAACAATCGTTCCACGTGCTAGATCGGTGCCGTAACATTTCTGGCAGACACCCCACTGAATCTTACAGGAAAGCACGCTGCGCAACCGGACCTCTTCAATGCCTGCCGCCATGATTTGTTCGGCTGCTTGATCGGAAATTAGCTCACCTTTCTTAACAATAGTGGTGCTTCCGTCCTTAACGGCCTGCGCGGCGGTACGGCCAGCGAGGCGGGCGGTGAAGCGCTCCCCTATCGCAACCGACTCTGTTGCGCTAACAACATTGCCTTCGGTGTCGCGGCAGTCTTCATTGGTCACCACTACGTCTTGTGCCACGTCTACCAGACGGCGGGTCAAATAGCCCGACTCAGCAGTCTTTAACGCGGTATCGGTTAATCCCTTACGGGCACCGTGGGTGGAGCTAAAATACTCCAGCATAGAAAAGCCTTCTTTGTAGTTTGAACGAATTGGCAGCTCAATGATGCGGCCGGTCGGGTTGTTTACGAGCCCTAACATCCCGGAGATCTGGTTTACCTGGCTTAGGTCGCCGCGGGCACCTGATTCTACAAACAGGCCGATTGTAGCATTGCTATGGGCCAGATCGGCTTCCAGCTCGGCTTTAATCTTTTCATTGGTCTTCTGCCAGGCCTCGATAGTCCGGCGATAGCGCTCTTCGTCGGTAATCAAACCCATTTCAAACTGTTTACTGAGTTCCACAACCTGCTGCTCGCCCTGCGCGATCAGTTCTTCTTTGTCTGCAGGGACCACGAAATCATCAATACCAATCGATAAACCGGATGATGTTGCATGAAAGAATCCAAGATCCTTAATGCTGTCTACAACCTTAGCGGTTGCATCATTGCCACATTTTACGAACACTTCGCCAACTAGAGCTTGCAGCTTCTTTTTGGTCATAGTTTCGTTACGAAAACCGATCTCTTCCGGCAAAACTTCATTAAACAGAATGCGGCCAACGGTTGTAGTCATGCGGCCGTCAGTCCCGGGAATTGTAATCGGAGCCTGCAAGGCAACCACGGCTGACTCGTACGCATATATTGCCTCGTCGGTACCGGAGAAGTGCTTCTTCGGGTCTTCGCCAGCATACTTGTCGTACGTGAGGTAGTAACAGCCCAATACCATATCTTGGCTTGGGTTCACCACCGCCGAACCATCGCCAGGGCGAAGTAAGTTGTTCGAAGAAAGCATAATCGTGGCTGCTTCATGTTGAGCGGCGGCACTAAGTGGTACATGAACTGCCATTTGGTCACCATCGAAGTCAGCATTAAAGGCTGAACATACCAGCGGGTGCAGTTGGATTGCCTTACCTTCAATCAGTTTAGGCTTGAATGCCTGAATACCTAAACGGTGGAGCGTCGGTGCGCGGTTAAGCAGTACGTGCTTGTCGGTAATAATGTACTCCAAAGCGTCCCAAACCTCAGCCCGTGCCCGCTCAATCATACGGCTGGCGCTTTTAACGTTATGAGCGTGGCCCTCTTCGATTAATTTAGCCATAACAAACGGCTTAAATAGCTCTAAGGCCATCATTTTTGGCAGGCCGCACTGGTTTAATTTCAATGTAGGACCGGATACGATCACCGATCGGCCGGAGTAATCAACGCGCTTGCCCAGCAGGTTCTGGCGAAAGCGTCCTTGCTTGCCTTTCAGCATGTCGCTGATGCTTTTTAGCTTGCGGCGCGTGCCGGTAGAGCTGACCGCACGTTCGCGGCGGGCATTATTATCGATTAACGCATCAACCGCTTCCTGGAGCATACGCTTTTCATTGCGGCGAATAACTTCCGGCGCATCAAGCTCAATTAATCGTTTTAACCGGTTGTTGCGGTTAATTACGCGGCGATATAAATCGTTTAAGTCTGATGCGGCGAACCGGCCTCCAGCAAGCTGAACCATCGGACGCAAATCCGGCGGAATAACCGGCAGCTCCTTGAGGACGGTCCATTCCGGACGAATACCGGCACCACGCATGCCTTCAAGAGTTTTAAGACGCTTCAAAATTTTCTTTTGCTTCTGGCCTGAAGCTTCCTCGGCTTCTTTGGTCAACTCTCCAACCAACTGATCAACGTCGATTGAAGTCAGCAAGTTGTAAATCGCTTCGGCGCCGATTTCAGCTTTGAAGACATCGCCAAATTTCATATTAAGATCGCGGTATTTCGACTCGGTCAAGAGAGTCAACCGAGCTAAACCATCAAGTTCTTCTTTTGCATTTTGATAGGTAACTTCAAGATCGCTGAGTTCACGGCTTTGCGAAGCAGCAACCTCCTTAACCTTGGCATCCTTATCGGCTGCTTGTTTGGTATGATCTTTTTCAATCTCCTCGCGGCGCGATTTGTAATCGGCTTCAAGCTCAACAAGAGCTGCCTTACGGCGCTCATCATCAACTTCGCTTACAACATAATTGGCGAAATAAACTACGCGCTCGAGGTCGCGGATGCTCATATTGAGCACTAACCCAATACTGGACGGGGTTCCCCTAAGAAACCATATATGGGTAACCGGAACGGCCAAACTAATGTGCCCCATTCGTTCACGCCGGACAATACTACGGGTAACCCGCACACCACACTTATCGCAAACAACATCTTTATAACGGATGCGCTTGTACTTTCCGCAGTAACATTCCCAGTCCTTGGTCGGACCGAAAATGCGTTCGCAAAACAGCCCATCCTTTTCCGGTTTCTGTGTACGGTAGTTAATTGTCTCTGGTTTCGTTACCTCGCCGTGAGACCACTCCAGTATTTGCTGGGGACTGGCCAAACTTAAACGGACGGCACTAAACTCGCTGGCGGTTTGATCTAACATAAGTGGTTCCATTTAAGCCTCCTGCTCCTGTTCTTCCCGGGCAGAACCTGCTGATTCCTCGGCCTCAGCCTGCAGCGCATCTTCTTGCCCGCCGGCTAAGTCTACGAGCGGCATATCGGCCACGGCATCATCGCCTTGAATCAGCGGCTCGGTTCCGAGCTCATCAACTTCAGTTTCAATATTTTTAGTCAGTACGTCTTCAGCATCAACCTCGACATCCGATTCTTCCCGAATCAGGTCCACACTTAAACTTAGGGACTGCAGTTCTTTTACTAACACGTTAAAGCTTTCTGGAATCCGCGGTCCGCGAATTTCTTCGGATTTAATGATCGCCTCATAGGCTTTCGACCGGCCGACTACGTCATCCGATTTAATCGTCAAAATTTCTTGGAGGGTATTGGCGGCACCATAGGCTTCGAGTGCCCAAACTTCCATTTCCCCGAACCGCTGGCCGCCCCGCTGCGCCTTACCGCCCAGTGGTTGCTGGGTAACCATGGCGTAAGGACCGGTTGACCGGGCATGGATTTTATCATCAACCATGTGGTTAAGCTTCAACATATATTTATAACCGACCGTAGTCCGCTCCTGAAAGGCCTCGCCGGTTCGCCCGTCGAAAAGCTGGGACTTGCCATCTTCTGGTAAGCCAGCTCGCTTAAGTTCTGACTTAATTTTTTCAATCGTAATACCGTTAAAGACCGGACTGGCCACCGTATAACCGAGTGCTTGCGCGGCCCAGCCCATGTGAGTTTCGAATACCTGCCCCAAGTTCATACGGGCCCCGACTCCGAGAGGATTTAAAATCATGTCTACTGGAGTACCATCCTCAAGATGAGGCATGTCTTCAATCGGCAGTATCCGCGCGATCACGCCTTTGTTGCCGTGGCGCCCGGCCATTTTATCGCCCACCGAAACCTTGCGCATTTGAGCCACCGAAACGTAATACTGCTCGATTACGCCCGCTGGCAACTCATCGCCGTTATCGCGGGAAAAGATTTTAACGCCAACCACCTTACCCCGCTCGCCATTGGGCATACGCAGGCTGGTGTCCTTGACGTCGCGGGCTTTTTCACCGAAGATTGCTCGAAGCAGTTTTTCTTCGCTTGATAGCTCTTGTTCGCCCTTAGGGGTAATCTTCCCAACTAAAATGTCACCGGCAGTAACTTCGGCGCCAATGCGCACGATGCCGGTTTCATCTAAATCTTTTAGGCTGTCTTCGGAAACATTGGGAATATCACGGGTAACAACCTCCGGTCCAAGCTTGGTATCGCGGACGTCAATTTGATGGGTCTCGATGTGAATTGAGCTGTAGCGATCATCCTGTACCAGGCGGCGGCTGAGAATGATGGCATCCTCAAAGTTGTATCCGCCCCATGACATAAAGGCTACCAAGACATTTTGACCCAGGGCCAACTCGCCGTTTTCGGTTGACATACCATCGGCCAAAATCTCACCTTTTTTGACTTTCTGGCCGCTTCGGACAATTGTTCGCTGGTGAATGCTGGCACCATCATTACTGCGGACGAAGTTCAGCAAAGGGTAGGTTACTGCATCGAGATTTTTGCCCTCGTACTGCACGGTAATCTCAGCCGCACTGGCTTGAGACACCATCCCGTTGGCTTCAGCAACAACGACCTGTGCTGAATCGTGAGCCACAATACCTTCCATGCCGGTACCCACAATCGGAGCTTGGGGCTTAACCAAGGCAACCGCCTGCTTCTGCATGTTTGAGCCCATCAATGCCCGCTTCGGGTCGTCGTGTTCAATAAATGGAATCAATGAGGCTGAAACCGATACGATCTGACGGGTTGAAACATCCATGTGCTCAACGTTATTGGCATCCTCTTCTTCAGCTTCACCGCCGCGGCGAACCGGAACCCGCGGTTCAATAAAGTAATTATCAGGACCAACCTTGGTGCCGGCTTCAGTAATAACGGCGTCAGCTTCGTCGGCCGCATCCATAAAGCGGACCTCATCGGTGACTTTAGCCTTAACTGGAACGGTGTCAAGCTTCAACGCCGCTAGCTTTTTAGCATGCGCCGCCGTAATGGTGTCGCCCGGCTTTACAATCACTGTCCCCTTTTCATCCTTAATAGTTGTACGGGCAATGTAGCCGATAGCATCATTGGGAGCGATTTTATTAATCACGGTTCGATATGGCGTTTCAATAAACCCATACTCGTTCACCCGTGCATAGGTGGAAAGGTTAGAAACCAAGCCAATGTTTGGTCCTTCCGGTGTTTCAATCGGACACAGCCGGCCATAGTGACTGCGATGAACATCGCGAACTTCAAACCCAGCTCGCTCACGACTCAAACCGCCGGCGCCCATCGCCGTAATACGACGCTTATGGGCAATTTCAGCTAGCGGGTTGGTTTGGTCCATAAACTGACTCATCTGCGAGCTAGCAAAGAACTCCTTTACGCTAGCAACTACCGGGCGAACATTAATAAGCTGCCCCGGGGTAACAGTTTCACGGTCGTACACGCTCATCCGGTCTTTAACATTACGCTCCATGCGCAACAAGCCGACCCGGAACTTTTGCTGAATAAGCTCGCCCACCATCCGCAAGCGGCGATTAGCAAGATTATCAATATCTTCCGGTTGAGCATTGGGGTCGTTGTTTTGACGAATGATTTCAGCAATAATCGCCACTAGATCCTCACGGCGGAAAATTCGATTTTCATAGGTGTTAGGAATATCAATAGCCAGCCGTTTATTCAGCTTGTAGCGGCCAACCTTGGAAAAGTCATAGCGCTTCGGGTCGAAGAACATCCCTTCAATCAGCGACTTTGAGTTTTCAACAGTTGCCAGATCGCCGGGACGAATACGGCGGTAGACTTCCATCAGCGCCTCGCTAAAGTTTGAGGTAGCATCTTTATCAAGCGTCTCATCAATAAACTTGATTTCGCCGGTATCAACCTTGGCAAACAACGCTTTAATCTCTTTGTCCTCAGCATAACCGAATGAACGCAGCAGGGTGGTAACCGGCAGCTTGCGCTTACGATCAATCTTTACGCTGATTACTCCGTTAGGTGCGGTATCGAACTCCAACCATGCGCCACGGTCAGGAATAACCTTGGCGCCGAATAAAAGGGCCGATCCGGTGTTTT
>DASVGB010000011.1:0-8864 GCA_036379755.1 Candidatus Saccharimonadia bacterium
GATCCCTATATGAAGGCACAGGTTGATTATGCTATCTCAAAAGGAGTTGTCGTTTTAGCGGCTGCCGGCAATGACGGCTGCAATTGCATGTCGTACCCGGCTAACTATCCGGAGGTTATCGCCGTTGGTGCCAGCGATAGCGCCAACAATACCGCCAGCTTTTCCAGCTGGGGCCCTAATCTCGACATCATCGCTCCGGGAACGGCAGGCGATGTCTGCTCGAGCGCCTATACCAGCACCAATGCCACCAACGCCTATACCTGCTCCTATGCCGGTACTTCCTTATCAACCCCGATTGTAGCCGGCCTAGCAGCCCTGATGCTCCAGCAGCATCCCGGTGCCAGCCCAGCCACGATTGCAGCGCTGATTGCCCAGGCTGCCGCAAAGCTGCCCTCAATGGGAGGCGCTTACTTTACCTTGAAGCAAGGCTACGGCCTGGTGCAGGCCGGGAATGCCATAGCCCGGGTAACGATTCCGCTTCCATTCGGCCAGCTCCTCAATAAATCCTCGGCCAGCCTTTCCAGCGTCTCGCTTGCAACCGGAGCCGACATGGATAGCACCTGCATGGGCATTGCCGGAGCACCCTGCACCCTCACCCTATCCGGACCAAGCGGCCAAATCTTGCAGATTGGCCAGAAAATTCTCGATGAGTACGGAGGGGCCGAGTTCGCTTGGAATGCAAATAGCCTAGGCTTAAATCCCGGCCAATGGACGGTTACCGCAACCACCACCTATGCCGGTCAAACCAAAACTAACTCAATTGGGCTGACGGTGCTGCCTTGATAGCTTATTTCCTCCTTATCGAGCTTATTACGGTTGATACGTCCCGACCACCTTCAGCAGCTGTAATTTCGATGTTCCATGCGGCGACTCCAGAATTACCTTTGAAAGATCATTGCCGCAGGTTGCCTTGCCGTTTGAAGGCAAGTGCTTCCCCATCTGCCACTGGGCAAACCCGCTAATCTCGTACACTTTTTTGTCAATCGCTACCCAGCACGCCCGACCATTCACTCCGCCATGCTCCTTAAGCTGAGCTGCGCTAACTATCTGATTTTTACCGCCTGAACCACTCGGCGTATACAGCAGTGCCGCGCCAACCATCGTCAGACCGGCCACGGAGCTGAGGATGATGAGGATTGGCCGGTTCATCAGAAGCTCTTGTAGTATTCGATTTTAGCGGCATTGCACGAGTCTCGTAAGCCCGGCTCGAAGGCTTGGCACAGCTCAGCGGCCTGCTTATCGCTGTGGTAGTAGGAAATAAAGTCCTTCACCGCCCCCTCTACGCAGTTGGAGCGAGCTTCAGCGGTTTTACCGAGAGAACAGGTGGCCTTGGTTTGCGCGACATCGCTATTACTATTGCCGGAGGCGTCGCGCCCCAAACTCTGATAACAGGTGGCCGAGTAACTGCCCACGGTAGCACACAAACCAAAGACTTCGGCATAATCATAGTCCACTACTTTCAATGCCTGAGAGGTCTGCATAAGATAGCACTGCTCCTTGTAGCGATCGCCAACGGCCGTACAGGGATACAAGGGCTGATCATTCTTTAAATAGTTTGTTGAGGTATCAGGGTTAAGGCCAGCCATGACATTTTCCATAAAAACGCCGCTATGACAAGATGATGCTTCCCACTGATCCTGAAACCGGTCGCACTTCTTCAGCGCATCAAATAGCTCATTGGCGTTAATGGCCATGACGCCATGGCCAAGCCCGTGGACACAGTTATAGTGGTCGAACGAATACGAGCGCTTTTCGGCTAGTTTGATGCAAATTGTTGTAATTTTTGCTTCAATGTTCTTCGCGCCAACCTTCTTGACCATGAGCTCCATTACGCCGTGATAGTAGCCTGACCAACAGAAGTTATCACCTTTAGCGTAGGCATCTTCGATGTCTTTCGACTGCTCAGCGGCAGCCCGGCCAATGGCATGAGTAAGCTGATGACAGTAGGCTTTGGTGTTCGGGTCGGCGTTGTAAGACTGCTTGAGTTCAGCGAAGGCTGCGGCAGTATTTTTCGTCTTTGTAACCCGTGCATAATGTTGTTGTTCACAGCCCATACTCTTCGGATTGGTGAGCTCGCATTCATAGGTAAAGTGCTGAGAATGTGCGGTTTGCTTATCTGGTCCGGTTAATCGCGTTGCCAGAATTACAGATGAAGCAATGACAGCGACCACCAGGATCGTAACCGGGAGAAACCAGGTGTGTCTGACTATTTGCTGCATGCGGTGCTCCATAGTAACAGATTACGTGTTTAAATTATGTCCGCCGAACTGATTGCGTTGAGCGGCCAGCACTTTAGTGCCAAAGTTGACCTCCCCAGATTGGGAAGCTGCTCGCACGGCAAGAGCCGCTTCGAGCGCTGGAACCGGAATTCCCAGATCACGGGCGGTCCGGGCAGCCCATTCGCCTTCTCCAGATGTAGCGACATAACCATCGATACCTTCCATCTCGGGGTTTTCAGATAAAGCCTTAACAGTGAGGCGGTTCAGTAATGATTCATTGATGCTGCCATGCTGCCACAGCTCGCCGATGGCGGCCAGATCAAGATCCTTAAACTGACCGGCTTTCATCAGATGGTAGCCTTCGGCTAAGGCCTGCATTGCACCGTACTCGATGCCGTTATGCACCATCTTGACGAAGTGCCCTGCTCCAGGCGGACCAACGTTCAAATAGCCTCCTGGCTGCGCTAGAGCCTCGAAGAGGGGCTCCAGCATTGCTACCGCGTCTTTATCGCCCCCTACCATCAAGCAATACCCCTGATCGCCCCCTAAAACGCCGCCGCTGGTACCAACATCCACCAGCTTTACCCCTTTAGCAGCGGTTTTCTTGCTGCGCTCCAGAGTAAGGTAGAAATCCGAGTTACCGCCATCAATGATAATGCTCCCTTCGCCAACCTGATCTAACAGCTCATCCAGCTGAGCGTCCACCAGGTTAGCCGGGATCATCAACCAGATAATAACCGGATCAAGCTGTTGTACCATCTGGGCCACATCTGTAGCTTCTGATGCGCCTTTTTCCACCGCTGCCTTCACCGCTTCAGGTTGAAGGTCGCGCACAATCACCTCATGTCCAGCCTCTAACAGCCGTCCGACCATGGGCTGTCCCATCTTACCTAGGCCCATAAATCCGATTTTCATTGGTTGCTCCTTCCAGCAAGAATAGTCTTCCTAGTATAGCCTATGGCCAGCGCCCTTATCCACCGTAAGAATCAATAGATAATTCTTGACAAAATTAGATAAATGTAGTAATATAGTTGCCACGTCGGTATTCTCCGACAATCCCGATCCCTCGAAAGGGGTTCCTGCATGTCCGTTTCACACCGCCGTACCTTGCCAAGCCCGCTGTACATCATCATCGCCGCGCTCTTCGCGCTGTGCTTCGTCCCCGCCTCGTCTGCGATGGCCGACGACGACCACGCCTGCGAGGTCACCCAGTCGAGTGCGGGTGGCTACAGCACTCGCACCTACTACGCCCCGCCCGCCCAGTCGGGCGACCACGAGGACGATGACGGAGACGATGACGATCGTGAGTGTGCGACGCCGATCACCGCTCCGGTGAAGACGCCGGCGGCGCTCGGCACGACCTCGTCGACGCACATCGACAACTCGACGACAAACATCGACAACTCGATGCACCAGACGACGATCAACCCGCCCGCGACGTCCGCGCCGAACACGGGCTCGACGGCACCGCCGAAGAAGGCGAAGAAGTGCGCGTGGACCCGGTATCACCTCATGCTCATGGAGGTCTACTCTAAGAGCGAGCGGCGCTGGGTCGTGATCGCGGTGCCGATGCGCACCAAGCCCCCGTTCAGCTGTGTCACCAAGAGCATGACCTCCATGCTGGAGCGCTACAAGGCGCGTCAGCGCAAGATCAAGGCGAAGGGCGGCAAGAGCACGCCGGCGCGCTCCGCGAAGGGCCTCAGCCTCGCGGGGTAGCTTCTCTAGCACCATCTCGGTGCATGCGGGTTCCCGGTCGACGACATCATGTCGGCCGGGGCCCGCCCCACTAGCAATTATTTCTCAATAGCACTTCCCATTATTACGCCCCGACAGGCACGTGCAACTCAGCAGCCAGCATTTGCAGCAGTTGGCTAGCCATATCTTCCTCTAGCCGAATTTGACTGACCGATCCCAGTGAATCGTTGGTCAAGAACCTAAGCAGCAACTCATCTTCCTGGCGGTCAAGCGCCATAACCAAGGCGTCTTCGGCCGGTACCCGTTTCATACTATCTGATTTCAGGAATAAATTTTGTTGCATAACCCTTCTCCCCTTCTATAAAACCAGGATAAAGGTGTGAAGCATATACGTCATTCAGCAGAGTTACAACATAAACTTTTTGCCCGAATTTTTAGAAGTTTTACCATTGAATAAGTGCTAAAAAGTTGAAGTACTGTGCCGGGGGCGGACTGCTGCCCCCGGCACATCGCGCGTACTACTGCTTGGGCGACCAGCCCTTGGTGGTCTCGTCCTTGACGATGTGACCGGCGTCGGCCAGCGCAGGGACCGCGCGGTAGAGGTAGTTCGACTTGATGCCCATGTCCCGAGCGATCTCCGGGATGGTAATTCCCGGTTTCTCCTGGATGATCGCCAAGGCCAGTTGGCTCCGCTTGCCACCTGCGTGGTTGCCACGTTCCCGAGAACGCGAGCGGCTTGAGCGCTTCTTCTTGGTGAGGGAATGCTTGTCCAACGCCACCAAGGCAGCCTCGAGCCTCTCGCTCTCATCCACCACCGGTCGAAGCTCATTGATCCGCAGCTGCAGCGCGGCCCGCCGAGCCTCGACCAGCTTCTTCTCGAGCCCCACAGCATGGGACTCAGCGGTGGCAAGATCCCCGCGCAGAGAGGCGATACGAGCACGACACTTCTGGAGGCTCGTCTCAAGCCGCTCGACGCGATTATGCAAATCTTCCTGCGTGGTTGCACTCATTGGCCCTCCTCGGGTCCTAGTGGTTGTCAGGAGAATTCAAGCTTTACTGTTATATCATAATGAGAATATAATTACAAGAAGTTGATCCTTTAAAAAACCGAAAGCTTAATCCGAATAACCTTATCGTCTCCCGGCTTGGCTTGGCCGCGTCCGTCGGTATTTGAGGTTGTTACGTAAAGCGCCTGATTGTTCACCGCTACCGTACGCAAGCGCCCGTAACCTCCACGGAAATGAACCTGCAGCGCAACCGTGTTATCCCCGGTAATCGTGGCCTCATATAATGACTCCCCGCGTAATCCGCCGAAGAACAGCGAACCATTGGCGTATGCTAAGCTGGCTGGTGCCCAGGTTTCATTCGGCCCGGAATGAGCTACCGGCTTTTCCATTCCCGGACGAGTTTCATCGCCTTGAATCAGTGGCCACCCATAATTTGCACCCGGCTTAATCAAATTCAGTTCGTCGAACCCAGACTGAATTCCCGAGCGGCCATGTTCGGTAGCCCAGAGTTGCCCCTGTTTGTCCCAGGCTAGACCCTGAGGGTTGCGGTGACCATATGAATAAATCGTTGAATTGAGGGGATTCCCCGGGGCGGGTAGGCCGTCTGCCGTAAGTCGCAAAATCTTGCCCGCTAATGAGCTTTTGTTCTGCGCTAGAGCTGAATTTCCAGCATCGCCCGTTGTCACATACAAAAAACCATCAGGGCCGAATGCCAACCGGCCGCCATCATGGTTCGCTTCACCGGGAATATTTTGCAAAATAATCTGTCGCTGCGATAGCACCCGGTTCTCGTAAACGTAGCGTTCAATCCGATTGGTTAAGGCGTTGCCGGTCTTAGTCGTCATATATAAGTAAATACGGTGGTTCGCACTAAACTTCGGGTCGAGCGCTACCCCCAAAAGGCCGCCCTCACCGACATGCTGCACGCCATCAATTGCATGTTTTTGATTATCTTTTCCGATGCGTTGAAGCGTGCCGGAGCGTTCCGTTACCAATAAATCACCGCCCGGCAAAAAGGCGATCCCCCAGGGTACCGTGAGGTTTTGGGCAATGGTTTCAATATCCTTACTGTTGTCATTTTTACTCACAACCCCATTTTTAAGCAGCGAAGGAGTCGGCTTAAAAAAGAATTGCTGAAGATGGCCGGTACCGGCGAGCACCATGAGGCCAATTCCGGCCGCTGCCACCACTATATAAATACCGTACCGCTTGGTTATCATCTTTACAGTATAGTACGAAACGCTAGCAAATAGCGGCGAATACCTTCCCTTAATAAACTCCCACGCTTAGGGATATATCACTGCAAGAAAACAAACAAAAAGCGAACGATTTAAACATAAGCGTTTACATCCTGTAAACTCTGGGTATAATTGGGGTTATTAGTAAAGCCAATCAAATGGGAGCGTTTATTATGAAGAAGAAGAACAGAAAAAATATTGTAATCGCTGCGGTTACTATTGTCGCAGTCACCATCATAGCTCTGATTGTCGCGCGTGCCAGTGCGACGCCTAATGCGTCGTTCACCTACACGCTAACCGGCAACCAGGTATCGCTGGTGGCTAATCCAACCTGCTACATGGCTCCATGCAGCTATACGTGGTACATAAATGACATTAAGGTGGGAGGACAGCGCTCATTCGTGACTACCCTCGCCCCCGGTTGTAGTAGCGTGCGGCTGCTTAAGCAAGAACGCACCTACCGCAACTATACCAATCCCCGAGCGGAGACGACCCAAACAATCTGCGTCAACTAAAGCTGACGTTCCGACCAAAAAAGCCCCAGCAAATGCTGAGGCTTTTTTGGTGGAGCTGCGGGGAATTGCACCCCGGTCCGGAAGTTTACTAGCTACTCATCTACAGGCATAGACCGCTTTAAGTCTTAGCGCGCGGCCTTGAAGCGGACCAAATGGTCGCGCGAGCGGCCAACTGTCTTAGCGTTAAGCGTCTGGCGTCGCTTAACGAGCACCCAGATGATATAACACCGGCCAACCCCTATCTGGAGTCAGGTGCCGATGGCTTACGACAATTAAGCGTAAGCTGGTGAAAGTGTGGGAACGCTAAAAGCGTTCTTTACCTTCGAAACAAGGTTATTGAGACTTGTTTGTTGGTGGATTTACGCATGCCTGCGACCTGCCGAGTAGACTGTAAAGGATCTCCCGTCGAAGCTAGACAGCCCCATGGATCCCTATTCTATCTGAAAAAGACCGAGAGATAAAGCCTAGTGGTACCGTCAATGTCACGAAGAATAGATGAGAAAATGCTGCTATTTTAAACGTTCTGCAATAGAGTCAACCTGGTAGAGGCCTGTACAATACGTAGTCTAAATTAATCTAAACGTTCTTAGAGGAGGCATCCATGCAAGACCAACCGCAAGGTGGCGACGCCAGAGAAGATCAAGATATTCAGCTCGAATTTTACGAGCAGTTGGGTCACGATGACCAAGCCCGCCTGAGTGAGGAGATGGGCTATATCGAAAACGAAACTGATGTAGACACCTTCGGTGAAACCCTGGGAGATAGTGCTGCAGAAGGAGCTGCCGATCCATTCATGGCAGAAGAGAAAGAAGACCTTAGCTAGGCTGCACAACTGACCGGCGATAACGCCAAGTGATGTAGAGCGCATAGACCGTGGCAATCACGCCCAACATGGTAATAACTTTGGTAACACTTAGAAGGTCGGCCAATAAGCCGGTAAGCAGAATCGGCGTTGTGGCCGCCAAATTAACCATCATGTTGAGCGATGCAAAAACCTTGCCGCGGTTTTCGTCGTTCGTACTCTCTTGCAGCATGGTTTGAGCGGCTGCACTAATAAGCGCATTCAGCATGCCGAGCAGCAGCATTAGTACCGCCAGAATCACCGGGATAACAGCCAGTGGAAGCAGGGTCTGGCCGTCGTGTGTCCGGTAAAGTTGTCCGCTTAACCCAACCAAAGTTAGCGTGATGCCAGCCGTGATTAAGCCGCCTTGAATCAGCCTCATCTTTGTTAGCCGTTTGCTAATCGTTGTAACCAACACCACACCTAGCACTAATCCTACCCCCACCGGAATAATCAAAATATGGCTGGCTTGCTTCAGTGGAATGTGGAGTACCGCTAAACTGAGTGCCGGCGCGAGCGTAATAAGCACCGATACCATCGCCTGAGTCACCGTAAGCTGCAAGGCGGAAAACAAGCGGTCCCGCTGCGAGGTTATAATACGCCAGTTGTTGCGTAGATGTTTAACTGGATGCAGCCTGGGAAGCGGTCCGCTACGGCGTTTTACACTCCTTAAATCGAGCGTTGAGGTAAGCAGCGCGGCCAATAGCAGCATGCCGGCAACCACCCAGTACGGCCCATGCGGACCAAGGTAATGGATGGCCGGGCCAGAGCCGGAGTATCCAATAATAAAAGATGCATACAGGCTGAAAATAAACAGCGAATTGGCTGCTAATAAGAGATTCTTCGGAACCACATTGGGAATACTGGCACTTTCAGCCGGAACGAAAAATTGCAGAATAGTCGAGACAATAAAGCTGATGATCAGGATCAGCGACAAATTATGATCGAAAAATACATACAGCAGCACAAGGCCTGCCCGCAGCAAATTAGATACAACGAGAACCTTTTTGCGATCCCAATGGTCTACATACGCGCCGGCGATCGGGGCAAACAACAACGCCGGCAACCCAAAGGTGAGCACCAGCAGAGAAACCGATAGGTTGGCGAACTGAGAGCCAAGGGTGAGCTCGTAAACCAGAATAATTAAGGAGAAATTGAGGAGGTTTTGACTAATGCCTGAGAGGATCTGGGCAGACCACAGCTTGGCGAAGTCAGCGTATTTGAATAAACGCAGGTAAAGCACATCGGTATGATACAGGATATGGCTAAAAACGTTTAGCGGGGATTATGTTTTACCGCAGCTTCCCACGCAAGCAAAAATAATCCGCGCATTGCCTTAGAGAGCTCAC
>DASVGB010000012.1:0-2961 GCA_036379755.1 Candidatus Saccharimonadia bacterium
GGTCTCCCGCCGCCGCCTGCGCTATGAGTGGTGGTACGGAATTCATTTAATGGTCTATGCTGCCATTTTGCTGGGATTCGGGCACCAGCTAAAAATTGGCGGTGACTTTATTGGGCACGATTGGTTTATTGGTTATTGGTACTTTTTATACATTTTGGCGTTTAGCCTTTTAGGCTGGTTCCGTTTCGGCCGGCCGACTTGGAGGGCGCTTCGTCATCGGTTTACGATTGACCGGGTGGTTCAGGAGGCCGACAATATTCATTCAATTTACGTGCGCGGCCGCAACATTGATACGCTAAAGCCTAAGCCGGGACAGTTTTTCGTATGGCGGTTTTTGGACGGCGAGCGTTGGTGGCAGTCGCATCCCTTTTCAATGTCCCAGCTGGTGCGGCCCAACGAGTTGCGTTTAACATTTAAAGCCGTAGGCGATTTTACCAGACGGCTCCATCTAGTGAAGCCCGGTACGCCGGCATTGCTTGACGGTCCGCGCGGCAATTTTACCTTGGACCTAGCGCAGAATAATAAGCTGCTGTTCGTAGCGGGCGGAATTGGTATTACGCCGCTGCGGACAATGATTGAGGCCTTGCCAAAAAAAGTCGATGCTCAACTGATTTATATCTGCCGCAACCAAAAAGAATGTGCTTTGGAAGATGAACTAAACCAGCTGTCCACGGGAAAAGGGGTGAAAGTACATTATATTTACAGCGAGAAAGCCGGACGTCTGACCCCGGAACGGTTATCCGAGCTGGTGCCGGATATTGTGAAACGCGAAATCTTTTTATGTGGTCCGGAACCGATGATGAAGGCTATGACTACCATGATGGTGGGGCTGGGGGTGAAAAAGCAACGCATTTATTCCGAGCGCTTTGCTTTCCTGGGGATCTAAGGCGTTAATCTAGTATTTGCCTGCGGTTACTGACATAATGACGCTAGGAGCATAAGCGTTATGAGCCGGAGCCATCATCATTCACGTCCCGTGCACTTGCATCAGCGTATTTACGGGCTTTTATTCATACCGGTTATCTTGCTGGTTGCGGCCTACGTGGTTGCCATTCCGGCGTCGGTTGGCGGCGGGGATGTTTCGGCGGTTGAGCTGGGGGCGGCACTATGCCTGAGTTTCGTCAGACTGTTAGCCGCCTTTGTTCTGGCGTTGCTGGTAGCTATCCCTTTCTCCCTCCTGATTCATCGCAGCCCTTTGGTGGAACGCAGCGTTCTTCCACTGCTTGATACCTCCTATTCGGTACCGGTTTTGGCTTTTTTCCCGGTACTGATTCTTGTTTTCAATCAGTATCATTTTCTGGAAGGAGCGGCCGTATCGTTAATCGTTATAACAATGGTGTGGGCGTTGGTTATTAACAGCGTGGCTGGGCTTAGATCAATTCCGTCAGACATTCACGATACGGCCAAAGTTCTTGGGATAAAAGGCTTAAAAAAAATTCGTCATGTTGTATTGCCGGCAATTATTCCATCGATAGTAAGCGGTTCGTTATTGGCCTGGGCAGCAGGATGGAATATGCTGCTGGTGGCCGAAGTTCTACATAACTATACGCCTGGAAGGTCGAGCGAGGGTGATCTTTTTGGGATTGGCAGTGTAATTGTTCACGCAGCGGCGGCGGGACAGAACAGCTTATTTATTGGAGCGATGATCACCATGCTGGCAGCTATACTGCTCATGAACTTTTTTATCTGGCAGCGCCTGCAGGACTACGCCGAGAGGTATCGTTTTGAGTAAAATCATTGAGCTTGAAGCGGTACAAAAGATCCATCCCGGGAAAAGCCGGCCGTCATTGCATCCATTGTCGTTTTTTGCCCTTGAAAGTGAATTCATTGTCATTATTGGTCCGTCGGGATGCGGAAAAACTACGTTGTGTCGTCTAATTAGCGGGTTGGAAGAGCCAACCGCTGGAACACTGACCCGGCCGGACGAGGTGGCGATGGTATTTCAGTCCGGCGCCTTATTTCCCTGGCTGACAGTTGCACAAAATTTGGCCATGGTTTTGGAGGTGCGCGGTATTGCTCCGGGGCAGGTGAAGCGCAAGGTTCGGATGCATTTGGAAATGGTGGGACTACACTCAAGCGCCAGAGCCTATCCGCGTGAACTTTCGGCCGGCCAGCGTCAGCGCGTCGGTCTTGCGCGGGCAATGGCAATCGATTCCCCGGTAATGGTGCTGGATGAGCCATTCGCCGCTCTAGATATAAAAACTACCGCCTTGCTTCACGACGATCTTTTGCGGTTAGGGCAAGAAACCAAGAAAACCATTATTATGGTTTCTCATTCCATTGAGGAAGCGGTAACTCTGGCGGATAGAATTTTATTGATGAACGCGGGCCGGATTGTGCGGACGTACCATCTGGCGGATTTGGCATATCCGAGGCGCGAGGCGGCTGAAAATTTTATTCACCAGGTGCACGCAATTCGGCGCGATTTTTTGGCCCTTGGAGAGTAAAGTCAAGTCTTTTAATTTTACCCTTACGACGTATAATGCAAGCTATCTATGCCTAACCCAACTCGAGCGAAAGTGCCCACATCGGTGCATCCAAAAACGGCCCCCTGGTGGCAAACATCGGTTATCTACCAGCTCTATGTCCGATCGTTTTTTGATACGAATGGAGATGGGGTGGGTGATCTTCCCGGCGTAATCGCCAAGCTTGGATATTTAGAAGAACTGGGCGTTAATGCGGTTTGGTTGTCGCCCATCACCGAAAGCGCCAATGTCGACTGGGGATATGACGTGTCCGACTATTACGCTATTGATCCAAGCCTTGGGACCATGGAAGACTTTGACCGGCTAATGAGTGAGGCGGAGAAGCGCAACATCAAAATAATTATGGACTTGGTTCCCAACCATACCAGCAGTCAGCACCCTTGGTTTCTAAACGCTTTAACCGGCCGTCATGCAAAATACCGTGATTATTATATATGGGCTGATCCCAAACCGGATGGACGGCCTCCGAACAACT
>DASVGB010000013.1:0-2491 GCA_036379755.1 Candidatus Saccharimonadia bacterium
GTTACAGTATGAAAGCATACAGGAGACCCAGGGCTGAATCAATCGCTACCGCCACTAGTCCTTCGACGTTAAGCAGTAGCGGTTTATGCCCGGCCAGGGCGTACGTGCAATATAGCTGGCGGAGGGGGTGGGATTCGAACCCACGAGGATCTTTCAACCCTGCCGGTTTTCAAGACCGGTTCCTTCAACCACTCGGACACCCCTCCAGGGGCCACACTTCAGCATACCAGTCCCCTGCCTTCAGAATCAATTGATTGCCTGAGTAGTTAATTGTTTTCAAATCGCCGCTCATGCATAATATAAAGCATAAGGATTTTATATGGACCCGCAGCCCTCAGATCAACAGCCAGATTCGCACGCTAGCTCGCCGGACGCTTCCAGTCTCGGTCAGCCACCGGATTCTGATTCGCAAGCTCAGCTTCAGCCTTCCGATGAGAATTCTGTTGATCCGCATGAGGTAGCAGCATTTGGCTGGGAAGCTTCGGAGTTTGTACTGCATGAAAAGCCGGTCGTCTGGTATGTAGGAGTAATTGCAGCGGCGGCGGTGTTCTGTGCCGGTCTTGCTTGGTTCAAGCAGTGGATAGCCATTGCTTTGGTAGCGGTTATGACTCTTGCGGTTATCTCATTTTCTCGCAAGGAGCCGCGAGTATTGCAGTATATGGTTGATGACGACGGAATTACCATTGACGGCAAACTGCATGACTATTACCTCTTTAAGTCATATAGCTTGCATCCTCAGGTAGGCTGGCGGGAAATTGATTTTGAACCCGCTAAGCGCTTTTCCCAGCGGCTTACCGTGCTTTGCGAAGATGAGGCGTTCGACCATATTGAAGCGGTGCTGTCGGTGCATTTACCACGGGTTGATCGCGAACCTGATTTCATTGAAAAACTTACCCGCTACTTGAAGTTTTAAGCTTCCGTGCATCCCTAAATTATGATAATCTCTTGGAGTCTTGGCGTCGTGCGCCCGTAGCTCAGCTGGATAGAGCGTCAGTTTGCGGTACTGGAGGTCGCAGGTTCGAATCCTGCCGGGCGCACCATTGGACTTATTATTCTTTTACGCCGGTTGCGCAAAGTTGCAATAAGTACTACTATGGCTGACATAAGGAAGAAAAGCACGTGGCTTCCACACAGGGTATTAAACTAGATGATGAAACTCGAAATCGTCTCAAGGCATTGGGTGAAAAGCGTGATCGTTCACCGCACTGGCTCATGCGGACCGCTATTGAAAGCTATTTGGAGCGGGAGGAAAAGTACGAGCGCGAAAAAGCAGAAGATATGCAGCGCTGGGAGCAATATCAGCTAGCCGGTAAGGCACTTGACCAGACGGCTGCTGAAGCATGGTTGAATAGCCTTTCACAGGGCAAATCCGCTTCATGGCATCAGTAAAATGGCTTCCCGAAGCTCTAGATGATGTTGAGCGGCTTTACTATTTCTTACGTGACAAAAGCCCCCAAGCAGCAATGCGAGCTGCAAACAGTATTTTACAAGGGGCTATTTTGCTCAAAGCCACTCCGCGCCTCGGGCGACCGATGGATGATGCAACTGGTAGGAGGGAGCTGTTTATATCGTTCGGCGCGGGAGCCTACGTACTGAGATACATGCTAGAAAAGAAGGATGTTGTTATTGTGATATGTGTCTGGCATAGCCGGGAAGATAAGCCTGCTTCGGACTAACTATTTATCTGAAATAGTTAGTCGCATGACAATAAAATGGTTCTAACCTCGGCCAGCGTGCTGCACCATTGGACTTATGCCTATCTTACTATAATGTTGAGTCTCGGTTAAGATTTACAATCCTTCAGGGCAAAAGCGTTTGCATTTATTAATAAGCATAAGTATTATACAGGCAGTACTCAGCACTAATTTTTGATCGGTATGACCTTAATGCGTCAATCAATACAATTTAAAAGAGAACATATCCCCTACCTCATTGCCTTTGCGATAATTTTGGCAATGTATCTTCCCCGGACGTTTGCTGCCAGTGCCATTGAGGGAACGGTTTTTAAAGATCTAAACCGAAATAGCGTTCAAGATCCTGGTGAGCTTGGTGTTGCCGGGCTGCAAATTGGCCTTATAGATAAAGCCTCGGGTAGTGGGATAGCGTACGCTACTACCGATGCCAATGGGCACTATACAATTGCCGAAAAATCATTCAGTGCGGGTGGCGGCCCAATTCCTGATGGAAATTATTTGGCATATATTAGTGCTGGTAGTGAAGGCTGGTGGGCTTATCGGAATGAGTGGTTTCCTACAGACAACACTGTATCGGTCTGGCCATTGAGCGTTTTTAGCTTAGCTGGCTCTGCAAGCGTTAATTTCCCGATTCGACCAATTGTTCAGTCATCCGACAGAAATCAACCGATTTCGTCGTATGTAGGGTCTAGCGGGTTAAAAACTCACAGCTTTAACGACGTCTATGATGCCAAGGACGTCCACGATTCCATCATGCGTGGAGGCTATGTTGGCGAGGAAGCCAAAACAGTGACTAT
>DASVGB010000014.1:0-3201 GCA_036379755.1 Candidatus Saccharimonadia bacterium
CACTGGTTCTACTCGCCGCTCGCAGCCTTTGCTAAGTGGCCCACCAACAACCGCATACCAGGCAACCAGTTCCGTCTTGATTTGGTTCCAATTTAAAATCTAATTATCGGTAAGCTGTAACGGGATGGGCATGATAATAATTTGACTGGGATATTCAAATTTTACCGAATAATCCTCAAAAAAGCCTTTTTGACCCAGTATCCCGGCATAGTGACGTCTTAGTGGTTTTTCGGCAAGCTTAGATGCATCAATTGCACGTTTCGCAGAAGCAACGACCGTTTTCTCATCATCCGCAAGAGCAACCCATTTACCCTTGTATTGCTTCATAATGTTTGACCAATCCATTGGCCGCTCCTTTAGCATAAGCATTATATACTTCTATCTTAGAGTACCGTAAGCATTAATACAAAATACAGTATATCTATTAAAAATTACCTTTTAGAAAGATAAATATTTATAACAAGTGCATAGATTGTTTGACTGTGTTAAAGAAAGTTCTTTTTTAGCATCAAGGCGCAATTCATGATTAACCGTTTCAACACATGGGCGCATACATTGGTTGCTGCGGTTGGGGGTTAAAGTGGAGTGGAGTGGAGTTGAGGTGATGAGGATTAGAGTTTTAATCTGATCCTGGCTGATCTGGATTTTGAAGATCCCTATATAAATTTTTCTTTTGTTTTTGCTTAACTCAATAATATCATAATGGTTATGTTTATTTTAGTACAATATCTTGGATTAATAATTGCAACTCCTAACAAAAGCTTACGGTTATTTTCTTCTTTTTTTATACGGTTAACTAGCATTTCGATGGAGGCCTAGCTGGTAGCCTTAGTAACTGTGCCACCCGGCACGATGGTCAACCCATAGGAGGAGTCTTCATGACTTCGACGCAAACGCAGGGCGCCAAGCAGATGTTCGACAACGCCGTCGCGATGCAGAGCACGCAGCCCGAGGCTGCGGCCAGCATCTTCGGCAGCATCGGCGAGAACGTGGAGGGACCGCTCGGCCAGGCTGCCCGCGAGCAGCTGATCAGCACCCTGTGCGCCCTGGGGCGCTCCGACCAGGCCCTGAGGGCGAGCGCCAAGCTCATGCAGGAGATCAGGGACAATTCGAAGCAGTCGTACTTCTGGGCTCGCGTTGCCGTGCGGTGGGCCGAGCTCAGCATCGCCAACGGGCGTGAGTCCGACGCCTCCCAGGTTCTGGAGCAGGCCGAGCGCATCTTCGAGCTCAACGGCGACTATCACTACGTCGGCAAGGTCGCCGAGCTCAAGGCCGCGATCTCGACCGCCAAGGGCGACTACGACAAGGCGGACATCCAGGCCAAGCGCGGGCAGCGGCTGACCGTTACCCACGCTCCGGCCGTCACACCCGGGCGCACCTCGAGCGCACCCGAGCTGGCGGGCATCGTCAGCTCCAGCAACAACTAGCGCCACGGGCGCTTTGAAACCCCTGGGGGGCCGTTCGGTTCCCCAGGGGTTTCACCCACCTTTCGAACAATACGTTTTTTACCCTTCTTGCAACACCGCTAGTACATTGCCGGCCGGATCTTTAAACCATGCAATGTCCGGACCCATGTTGGCTGCCAGGCCGCGGGCAATCCCCTTATCGTCGGTCATGCCGTTGTAGTGTTCAAACTTGATAGCTTTGCCAGCTAACTCTTCTACCGCTTTATCAATGTCATCTACAGAAAAGTTCAATACGGTATAGGTAGCCGGTTCATGATTGTCTTTGGGATAGATGAAAAGGCCTTTGCCGCCGGTAATTTTTAATGACAGGCCTTGAGGAGTTTCTTCGGTTTCAATACCTAACGTGTCGCCGTAAAATTTCTTGGCGGCTGCAAGGTCGTTAACTGAAAATCCACTGAATGCTGGGGTGTCTTTAAACATATGCTGCGCTCCTCTTTTATTTAATTACTAGCTTGCTTGTTCTGATTCCACAAATTTGATTGATGCCATCGCTCGCTAACCCGGCCACCGGTTTGCGGCCAAGCTTGAGCACTGGCATGCCGAACATATTCGACTTGGTAATACCGAGTTCTTCAACCGATTCAGCCAGCCGCTCATAGCTTGAATGCGTTTTCATGGTTATCTCCCTGACTCTATTGTAGTATATCCAGTCTTTTATAAATCTGGCGTTTTGACGATTGATAATGCTGAGGCGAGTATATACAATCCCCCACTATGGCTCCTTCACGTGCAAGCTTCGAATCCTAGAAAGGATCTCATGCCAAAACTCACCGACGAAGTACTTCGGCGGCTCACTGATCCGGCACTGGACGTAATCAGGCAAGCCAGGCAGGTGGCAGGGGATCTCAACCATCCCTACGCCCGGCCCGAACACCTCATGCTCGGGCTGCTTCTTCAACCAACGTCCGTAGCAGCCGAAGTGCTGCGAGCCTCGGGTGTAACCCCCGAGGCATATCGCACCCAAATCATCGAACGCACTGGTGATGGGCATGCCGGCGAAGCAGACAATACCCCGCTCTCACCTCGAACCCAGCGAGTGCTCGAAATGGCCCTAGGCATGGAACCCTCGATCCAGGCTGTCGGCACCGAGCACCTGCTGGTCTGCATGATCAGGCAAGGGGGCGAAGCCATTGCCATCCTGCAAGAGCTCGGAGTCGATGTTCGGCAGATCCGCCACGGACTCGAAAGCATGATCTACGCAACAAGGCGCTAGCCGCCGGTACAACCAATGAAGCCCGCATCACGAGTGCGGCTTCGGTCGCACCGGCGGGTTTTCGTATATGCTCATGTTGCTTTCATTAGGCAACTGCGGTACAAGTTTCACAGACAAGCACATCAAACCCTCCCCCGCAAGGAAGGATCGCGATTGTTTTTCTCGTTCTTCTTTTTCCAGGCTGCGTTCTCTGGTGCCGACCCGTCCCTCTCGCTGTTCCTAGCTTTCATAGTGCTCGACTTCATGATGTTTCATGGAAGCCATCTGATGTCGAAGCGGAACGCCATTCGCCAGCTGGAGAAGCGAGAGGTGTTTCGGGCGAACTGGCTTATCGTCCTTGTGCTTCTGCTGCTTGGGAGTACGGCGTTGACCTTCTGGCTCACACTCCATATCACCTCGCCCTGGGATCCCTACGGATTCAAGTGCCTCATGGCAGCACCTTCTGCAGGCAACGAGGATGAAGACGAGGACGACGAGAACTGGCGCCGGCACCGAGGCAAGGACCCCAAGCCGCAACCACCA
>DASVGB010000015.1:0-3710 GCA_036379755.1 Candidatus Saccharimonadia bacterium
CCTTTAAGGCTGTCCAAAACCGCCAACTGCTTGCTGGTGGAAATCTGCCTCCAGCCGCCTTGGTCAATCCGGAATCAGGCAATCTTTATTGGCTGGTCGATACGGCCGCTGCCGGCTAGCACTAAAATTATGTACAATTCATAGGGGAGCAATTCTGCGCCCTAGCTCATAGCAGCAATCAGGCCGCCCATAAGAAAGAAGCTCACAAGTGAGTATCCGACGTTTATATTGAATAAATTGAGTGATCGGCCTTCGAAAATATAATTAACACCATGGGTCGTTGCTACAAAACCTAGCCAAGCGGTGAGACCGAACATTGCTCCGTCCAAAAAGCTCTCAATAGCGAGTCGTCCAATGAAATGGGCCATAACCATAGCAATTATTATTGAAGCAACCGAGGCAAGGGCGTAGCCCGTGCCGGGGTTAACCGCATCATCCATTTTTTTACCGGTAGCCTTCATCCAGGGTTTGGCAAAAAGAATGGGCGAGTACCACACCGCACCGATTACCATATTTACGACTGCTGCAACGATAACCGCGACATAATTGATATCCATGGCCATGCTCCTCTTATTTAATTTGATCGTACTCCTGCCATTTATCTGATGTCAATAAATAAAAACGAGGTAACCCCTAGTGACATTATATTCCGCTTATGCTATAACCAGCATATGGACTTAGAAAAACCTCCGCATGAAGAAAGAATGCAGCACCGCCGCCGGGCTATTAAAAGTTATCGGGCTAAAGCCGATAAAAAGCGTAATCTTAGCGCCCGGTTTGCCGACTGGCTAACCTCCGAATTTGGCACCGTTACATTCTTAGCTCTCAATGCTATTTGGTTTGCCGTCTGGATTGCCATTAATACCGGGCTGATTCAAGGCATTAAACCATTCGACCCATTCCCTTTTGGACTGCTCACCATGATCGTATCCTTGGAAGCCATCTTTTTAGCGATTATCGTACTGATCTCTCAAAATCGCGCATCTAAAATTGCTGAAATCCGCGAAGAGGTCGACTTGCAGGTCAATTCAATTACCGAAGGCGAGGTCACTAAGGTTATTCAACTTCTAATGCTCCTGCTTGAAAAGAATGGCATCAACGTTAAAGACGATTCGGAACTCTATGAAATGTTGCGTCCGGTTAGAAGCGCCGACCTAGAACGAATCTTGGAAAAACAGCTGAGCTAAGCCTTCCGGGAGAGTGATTCCGGAACTTTATCGGGTTCTTTTGCCGCCAATTTCTGAGCATCACGAGCAATAAAATAAACGGTTGTCATTAATACGACCATTCCTAGAATTTGAGTCGGTGATAGCCCTTGGTCCAGAAAAATATAGCCGATCACTACTGCTGAAAGCGGCCAGGTCAGCTCCAGGATGGTAGCTCTGGAAGCCGGAATCCGCTTTAATCCAAAGTAATAAATTGCCAAAGCAACCAGCCCTGTTGAGAACGTGATCGCCACTAAATACAGCCACTGCACCGGTTGAATCGCGAGCAGCGAACCCCCGCCGCCGAACACAAAAACAAACCCCAGCGCAAAAAACGGAGTAATACCAAAACGGGCAGCCGTTACATGGATGCTTGAAGTGCCTTTTAGGGCATACTTGGAAAAAGCAGTAGAACTCCCCCAGGCAATAGCCGCGCCCACAGCAAACAGTGCGGCAATCAAGGTCCCATTTCCCGTAGACCAGTTCACGGTAAGATTTGGAAAAGAAACAAAATAGGCAGCCGCAAGCGCCACTGCCGATAATCCAAAAAACTTTTTAGTCAGCGGTTCTTTCAATAATACGGCGGCTGCAGCTATTGCAAAAATCGGCTGGAGCTGCTGTAAAAGGACGACAACCGAAAACGGAATAAATTGGATTTTGGTCAGGGCGCTGGTATATAAAATAGTACCGAGGGCGCCGGACAAAAACGAGACACCGATAATCGCCCGCCACTGTTTTATCGTTAATTTTCTGAAATGCTTAAAGCTGAGGAATACAATCGGAGCCAATATAAGGAAGCCCAGAACATGCTCCCAGAACACAATAACCGAAGGCGGCAAGCTGTAAAGCTGCCTCCGTAGTAGTCCGTCCAGGCTAAAAAGTAATGACGCGGTAATAACCGCCGCCGAGCCGTAGCCTCGGTATTTCATGAATGCTCTCCTTTCTGCTGCCCGAATGCAACACTCGCTTGCAAGCGAGTCCCGACTATACGGTCGGCCCATGAGTTTCACATGATCATCCCTGAATGTAATCAAGGTCGACGGCTTTACGTCCGATTGGCGAATTTCACGCCACCCAAGAGATTTAGTTGTTAATAGAATAGATGGTATCAATTAGCATAGCCCTTTAGCAAGTTTCTTGATCATAAAATCTCACTCTGACAAGCATAATGGCTTGCTGATATGTTATTAACCTCCGGATAACCTTTGTGCCCGCAGACAACTTTTGCATGCAAAGCGTAGATTAAACTAAGACCCCACTTCCCTTACTAGAGCAGAGCAGCCAGCCGTCGAATCCCTTCAGCAAACTCAGCTTCGCTGAGCGCACAAAATGGGAGGCGCAAAAATCGGTCGGGTTCACTATCGGCATCATTCAAATTGTCAGCATAAAAAAGCCGGCCCGGCGCAATGCCAACACCGACATTATGGGCCCGTTCGACGAGATTTTTGGTATTGGCTCCGGCCGGCAGCTCCACCCCAATCATAAACCCCCCATCTGCCGGATACTGTCTGCCGCTTAGCGGCGCAACCGCCTCCATCGCTGCCTGCCACCGCGGACGATACAGCTTAATTAACTGAAAAATTTTATCTTCAAGCAACCCTCGCAACAAGAACTCAGAAACAATTGCCTGATTCAGTAATGCCGGTGAAACATAGGTATCTTCCGCCAGCTTCACCAAATCGGAAATGATTTTTGCCGGCGCTACCATGTAGCCTACTCGCAAACCGGGGGCAATCAATTTACTAAATGAGCTGATAGTCACAACGTGCTTATTATCTAGTTTGCGCAACATAGCCTGCCGCTCACCGGTGTAACGCAAATGCCGGTAGGGAATATCTTCAATGATCGTAAAATCATGCTGCTTAGCCAGGGCAATAATTGCCTGGCGCTTGCCGCCTGAAAGTGTAACACCGGTGGGATTCTGGGAGTCGGGCACCAAATACACAAATCGGGGTGCACCAAGCTTCGCAATAGCTGCTTCCACGCCGCCGACTGAAATACCATCGTCTTCCATGGGTATGCCAACCACCTGCGCCCCATGGCGCCGGAAGGTAATAATGGCTCTGTCATATGAGGGTTGCTCAACCAGTACCAGACTGTCTTCGCCGTCATGGGCAAGCAAATCTAAGAGCTGCAAGGATCCCTCACCGCCTATAAGTATATGCGACTCATCTACCCGGTATTCTGTCGCAAGCTGGGTGCGTAAAGCCGGATACCCGGCTTGATTGCCGTAGGCCTGTAAGGTTATTGCATCCCGGCGGATCGCTGCCGTGGCCAATTCTTCAAACTGAACGGTTGGCATTAATGCTGCGATTGGCGGCACGGCACGGGTAAAACTGATGAGCTGGTTACTCGGAACTGTCATATATTCAACAGTAGCATACGATCAAGCGAAACTCTCCTCCCTTCAGTGGGTTACGTTGTTTGGATACGCTATTGAGTTTTCTATTAGTGCTATACGGACAGGGCTAGCGGGGACTTCCAACCAGCGGGTGCTGGCCGACC
>DASVGB010000016.1:0-11728 GCA_036379755.1 Candidatus Saccharimonadia bacterium
TAAGTTAGTTGTTACAAGAAATGTTGGGCCGGCAATTCCAGCAAACTCAACAAGCCCGGCAACAAGCCGAACCTATGCCAGCGGCTTTGGTGTACCGGGAATTTATCAGTGGCATGTTGAATCGGCCGGAGATGAAACACCCACCTATACCTTTACCATTACCCCGTAAGTTTTAGGCTCTTACGCTTGGTCTTTTTCGCCGCTAGTCATTTCCATGAGACTGTTTTCCAGTCGCTGCGTCGGGCTTACCCGTTTAGGACGACGTGAGCGTACAGAAGCGTCGTCGGCCGTAGGTTGGCTTTTAGCAGTTTGCGGACGCGGTCCTGGGTGCGAACCTCGTTGAGCTTGCGGGTGTTGGGCTTGCTGCCTAGTCTCAGGTTTGAGTTGCTGGCGCCCAGCTGGCTTTGATTGGTTTCCTCGATTGTTCTGATAACCTGAAGATCGTGCGGGACGAGCATCAGCGGCAGCAACTTCAGGAGTTCGCTGATCCGGAGCCGGTTTTCCTCCTACCAAGACTGCAAACAACATTTTCCCGGCCACTGTTTGGAATACGCGGGTTATTTCTACCTCTACCTCCTGGCCAATCAAACGCTCGCTGGAATCTACTACTATCATGGTGCCATCGGCCAGATAACCGACGCCTTGGCCTTTTTCTTTACCGGGCTGCACAATTTTAGTAAACATGTGTTCTCCGGGAAGAATTACCGGACGAACCGCATTTGCTAGTTCATTGATGTTTAATACCCGAACGCCCTCAATACTGGCCACCCGGTTTAAGTTGTAGTCAGTTGTTAGCACATTGGCATCAAGCTTGCGGCCTAAGCGTACTAGCTTGGCATCCACTTCTTTAATATCACTGTAATCATCTTCGATAATTTCTAAATCCACACCGGCCTCGCGCATACTGTGCAGCATCTCCAGGCCGCGCCGGCCGCGTCCGCGTTTCATAGCATCACCGGAGTCGGCAATAAGCTGCAACTCAGCTAAAACGAACCGTGGCACCAGCAGTTTTCCCGGCGCAAACCCGGCTTTAGCAATATCAACAATGCGGCCATCGATAATAACCGATGTATCTACTAACGCGGGTACTGAGGTAATCGACGGGATATCACCTGGTTCAGCTTTTTGGTTACGATTAAATATTCCCATAGGGTATAAATCCTTTTATAACTATTATGGTTTGATAATGGCTGCGGCAACCGCCTCGGCGATCGTCTTAACCCGGCTTATGCCCTTTGTCTCGATTTTGCTTGGTCCGACAGCATAGCGAAAGCCTAATTTTTTAGCTTCAGCAAGGCGTCCGGAGACATTACTGACCGAGCGGATTTCACCACTTAAACCTACTTCACCGAAAGCGATAAGATTATGAGCGACCGGCGCATTATGGAAGGCCGAGGCTATCGCCAAAATAATTGCTAGATCAGCAGCGGGTTCAGTAATTTTCAATCCGCCTATAACATTAACATAAATGTCTTGATCAGACAAGTTTAGACCAGCTCGTTTCGCTAGAACCGCAACTAGTACATTGAGTCGATTTAAATCGAAGCCGGATGCCGTTCGCTTGGGATACCCAAAAACGCTTTTTGCTACCAGAGCTTGAACCTCAACCAGAATGGGTCGACTACCTTCAACGGTTGCCAGTACAACCGACCCTGGAGCTTCTTGTCGCTCAGCTAATAAAGCTTGGGATGGATTGGGAACCGGAATCAAGCCGTTTTCCTGCATCTCAAAAATACCAACCTCACTGGTAGAGCCAAATCGATTTTTAATGCCGCGGAGAGCTTTGAATGACCCATAACGGTCACCTTCAAGGTATAAAACCACATCAACCAAATGCTCGAGCACCTTAGGCCCAGCAATGGCACCTTCTTTTGTTACGTGGCCGATAAGGATCATGGCGATATGCTGTTGCTTGGCTATTCGCTGCAATATCTGGGCGCTGGCGGTTATTTGGCCTACACTACCGGCGCTGCCAGTTAAAGCCTCAGCCGACATTGTCTGGATGGAATCGATGATAACAAGCTTGTAATTACCATGTTCAATTGTCGCCGCAACGGTGCCGACATTGGTTTCGCTCAACAGTAATAACTGATCGGCCTTAACCTTCAACCGGTCGGCCCGCAATTTAATTTGGTTAGCCGACTCCTCGCCGCTAACATACAACACCGGATGCTCAGACCCAATGTGTGCCGCTAACTGTAAAACTAATGTAGACTTACCAATACCCGGGTCACCAGAAAGCAGCGTTATGGAGCCAGGCACCATGCCGCCTCCGAGTACCTGGTTAACCTCGGGAATTTTAGTATCAATCCGCGGCAGGTTGCGCGTAGCAACCTCGGCCAGCTTCTCCGGTTTGGCCGCAACCGCTGAAGGGTTTTTAGCGGCACGCACCGACACTACCGTTTCAACAAATGAGTTCCAAGCGCTACAGCTATCACATTTACCGGACCATTTAGATTGTGTATTGCCGCAGGATTGACAGACATACTGAGTTTGAGTTTTTGCCATATAATTCCTTTTTTCAGACGAGCATCATCTTCTCATTTGATTATACCGAACATAATACGAACATGCAATCGCTAGGTAATTACGCAGCCCGACGGTTAAAGCGTATGGAATCTACCAGAGCAGCAATAATAATGCAAAAACCTACGAGCCCGGTAATCAACTCGGATATCTCTTGACTAGCGCTTACAAGCAGCAGAACCGCAAGGACGCCAATCGCGTAGTGAGCTCCGTGCTCCAGGTAGCGGAATCGCGTTAGCGTGTCGGTTTGCACCAAGTGAAGGGTCATGCTTCGCACCCACAGTGCTCCAATTCCTAATCCAACCATAATAACTACAATATCGCTGGTAATGGCAAATGCCCCTAAAACCCCGTCCAAGCTAAAGCTGGCGTCCAAGACTTCAAGGTAAATAAATCCGATCAAACCGGCTTTGGCCATATTTTGAATCGAGCGGCTGTGTTCGAAAAAGTCGCTCACCGATTTAATCACAATATAGATAACGGCGCCGACAATACCGGATATCAGCATGCTTGAAGCATGTGCGTCATCAACCAGGCTAACCGCCCCCAGCAGGGACAGCAGGGCTATTACTACATCTAAACGTTTAAAGCGACCCAGTTTTATCAACGGCAGCTCTATGTGACGCAACCATAGGATTTCACGATCTCCAAAAATATAATCCAAGAACAGCATTAAAAGGAATATCCCGCCAAATGCAGCAATTTCCGGATGAATATGATGCAACATCTCGCCATACTTTTCCGAATCATTTAAGGCTAAGTGCACCACGGTGCCAAAATCGATATGCGCAAAAATCGAAACCAACAAAACCGGCAGCAGCAGCCGCACGCCGACTACCGCTATTAGGATACCAATCGTGAGAAATATCTTGCGCCACCATTCAGACATGGTTTTTAGCACTTTGGCGTTCACCACTGCATTGTCAAAGCTCAGGCTGATTTCGAGGACGGCTAAAATAATCGTGGTTATAAATGCGGCCAGACCCAGCTTAATGCCTACCGCAAAGCAAGCAAAAAGGCTAACCAGTAAAGTCAGGCCGTAAATCCGCAAAGCGGGGTATTTAGAGGTAAATTGGCGGATTAACTGCATAGGTATGTATGAAGTTTACCACTTATCATCATAGCTGCTACACAATGCTGGAATTATGTACGACCGACTGTGCACCTGCGTCGGTAAGGCCCTTGCTGTCGGGAGTGAATTGTCCTGGCACTGTGTTTGCCACGACTAGGCATGAGGTGTCAGCGCCTTCAAGGATAGCTTGCCTTCTTTAGCAGTTACGGAAACGGTATCGCCTTCTTTGAACTCGTTCTTTAGGACACCGGTGGCTAGCGGATCTTCCATTAAGTCTTGAATGGCCCGCCGCATTGGACGCGCGCCTTGATCAACGTTATAACCTTTTTCGATCAGCAGGTCTTTAGCGGTATCGGAAACCCGCAAACTGAGTCCCTGCTCGCCAATACGGGCACTCAGGTCGGATAGCTGTAGCTCCAGAATTTGACGTATATCTAACTTGGATAGTGGCTTAAAGACAATCACATCATCGACCCGGTTCAAAAACTCCGGTCGGAACGATTTTTTCAACGACTCAACCACTTGCTCTTTGACTCGCTCGTGCTGGGCTTCTAACTCCAACTCTTCTTTACGTGTCTCTACTTGAAATCCAAGTTTTGCCTGATTATACATAACTTCGGCGCCGACATTGCTGGTCATAATGATGATTGTATTGCGGAAATCCACCCGCCGACCTTTCGCATCGGTAACATAGCCATCCTCTAAAATCTGCAGCAGCATATTAAATACATCGGGATGGGCTTTTTCAATCTCATCGAACAAGATCAGGCTGTAAGGCTTGCGCCGAACTTGCTCGGTTAGCTGGCCCCCCTCTTCATAGCCGACATAACCGGCCGGAGCGCCAACCAATCGGGCGACATTGTGCTTTTCCATAAACTCGCTCATGTCGATTTTAATCATCGCTTCGCGGCTATTAAACATTTCGGCGCTTAGAACCCGGGCTAATTCGGTTTTACCGACACCAGTCGGACCCAAAAAGATAAATGATCCAATTGGCTTGCGAGCGTCACTAATTCCGGTACGGCTGCGGCGAATGGCCTTGGCGACCGAACTCACTGCTTCAGACTGCGCAATCACCCGTTGGCTTAAACGCTCATCAAGCTTTACTAAATTAATCATCTCGGCATCAACCAGCCGCATCAACGGTATGCCGGTCATCATACTTATCACTTGAGCGATGTCTTCTGCGGTAATTTCGAGATCGGCATTGTCTGCCGAGCCTTCTTTCAGGCGCAGTGCCGCCAATTTTTGTTCCAGTACACTGGCACGGGTTTTAAGACGGGCTGCCTGTTCGAAATCTTGATCATTAACCGACTCTTCAATTTCAATCTGGACTTCTGCCAGCTGTTTTTGCATAGCCCGAAGCGGTTTACTGATTGCCCCGCGCTTAATTCGCACCAGGGAAGCTGCCTCATCTACAAGGTCAATGGCCTTGTCGGGAAGAAAACGGTCCGCGACGTAACGCTCTGCCAGCTTTGCTGCTTGCTCAATTGCGGCATCGGTAATCTTAACCCGGTGATGCTCTTCATAACGCTCTTTCAGGCCGTGAAGAACCTGGATTGTCTCCTCAACCGTAGCTTCAGGTACCTGAACCGGTTGGAAGCGGCGCTCAAGGGCGGCATCGCGTTCAATATGCTTGCGGTATTCATCCAAGGTGGTAGCGCCGATAACTTGGATCTCGCCGCGGCTTAATGCCGGCTTTAAAATATTTGCCGCATCAATTGCGCCTTCAGCCGCACCGGCACCAACCACGGTATGGAGCTCATCAATGAATAAGATAACGTCCTTGTTTGCCTTGGTTTCGTCCAGCAGCTTCTTTAAGCGCTCTTCAAACTCGCCGCGATATTTGGTACCGGCAATTACGCTCGCCAAATCCAGCATTACAATGCGCTTGCTTTGCAGCATCTCTGGTACTTCTTCGGCCACAATGCGTTGAGCCAAACCCTCAACAATCGCGGTTTTACCGACCCCCGGCTCACCTATTAATACCGGGTTGTTTTTGGACCGCCGATTTAAAATCGTTACCACGCGGCTAATTTGAATCTCGCGGCCAACCACTGGATCGAGTTCGCCCTTAGAAGCTTTAACCGTAAGATCAACACCAAAACCATCAAGAGCCGGTGTCTTGGTTTTAGCTTTTTTGCCTTGTGTTCGCTGGCTATCTTCGCCAGTAAAGAACTGCTGGTTACTCAAATAGTTCTCCAGCTCGGCACGGACGATAGCCGGGTCGACATGCATTTCTTTTAAAATAGCGTTGGCACGTGCATTCTTTTGGCTTAATAGCGCAAAAAGAATATGCTCAGTACCGGAGTAAGGCTGACCAAACTCGCGGGCAATCCGCCATGAAAGCGTTAATGTTGTCTTAGCGGTTTCACTTAAACCCTTATGGCTGCTGCGGGCAAAAACATTCTGAGAATTACTTACCCAGTCCTGTGCGCGATCGGAAGTTACCCCGGCGCTGCGTAAAATTTTAGCCCCAATCGAACCCTCTTGCTGCAGCACGCCAAGCAGAATATGCTCGGTGCCAATATAGCTGGAAGCCATGCCCCGTGCAATGGCATCCGCATTCTCTAAACTTTGTTTAGCATTCTCGGTGAATCGATCAAACTGGGGTCCAAATTCTACGCTCAATGAAAGCTCCTTTCCTTCTATACCAGAACTTAGTAGTTCTATTTTAGCACTCTACCCCCGTGAGTGCCAAGTTGTTTTCATTCCACCCGCGAAGGGTACGGTATGATCTAGGAAAAGGCGGAATAACTTCATAGTCATAATGGCATTACAACTACACCTCTAGTATATCACCAGAAGTTCAAATCCAATCTAAATGGCGAAATCAGTCGGTTTTTTCGGCTTCGACAGGCTCGGAATTTTCACCTGAAGCCGATTGCGACTGTTGATTAACCGCCTCAATCAATGAGCTTTCCAGGTCTTGCTTCTTCTTCCGTTTGGCCGGCTCTTCTTCTACTGCAGCATCGGCGGCGGCCTCTACCCGCGATTCATCGGCACTTAAGATGTCAATATTCCAACCGGTCAGCTTAGCTGCCAAACGTACGTTTTGCCCCGGCTTGCCAATCGCCAAGCTGAGTTGATCCTCCGGTACCCGAACCTTGGCTTTATGCTCGGTTTCATCAAGCTCAACGCTCACTACCTTGGTGGGAGAAAGGGCATTAATAATGTAGGTTTCAGGATGGTCGCTGTAGAGAATGATGTCAATTTTCTCTTCGCCTAATTCTCCCATAACCGCCTGCACACGGGCACCGCGGCCGCCAACGAAGGTGCCAACCGGATCTACGCTATCGGAATTCGATTGAACGGCTACCTTACTGCGAGTTCCGGCCTCGCGTGCAACATTTTTAATTTCAACGGTACCGGTTTCAATTTCCGGCACTTCCAGCTCAAACAACCGCCGCACCATTTCCGGATGGGCGCGGCTTATAACAATCTGCGGTCCGCGGGCCGTTTGTTCAACTCGTACCAAATATACTTTTACGCGCTGGCCAGGGTAATAATGCTCGCCAGGAATCTGTTCCGAAGCAAACAAAACGCCGTTGGTACGGCCAATATCAACGTAGGTCAGGTTCCCGTCCACCCGCTGCACCGTACCATTAATCATCGTACCTTCTTTATCCTGGTACTCATTATAAATGATCTCCCGCTCGGCCTCGCGTAGCCGCTGAATAATGACCTGTTTGGCGGTTTGGGCGGCTACGCGGCCAAAGCCTTCTCCCGGATCAACTTCCATCTCTACCGCAGCCGGCTCTTCCTCGGTGCCAAGCGTGGCATTCTTGTCGATTTTCTTAGCATCTTTCAAGCGGATGTGAAGATGGTCGTTACAATCTTCCTCCGGGGTGTCATCAGCCACCACTTCCTTGCTAACGAATACTTGGATTGCTCCGGTATCATCATTGAGCTTTACTCGGGCTTCTTGATCTTTATCACCATAATCCTTCTTATACGCAGCTGCCAAAGCCGATTCAACCGCCTCGACGATGATCTCTCGGGGTAAGCCTTTCTCATCAGCAATTTGATTGATGGCGGCCAAAAACTGGGTATTCATATGGGTTCCTATTCTATTGTTATTAGGCTGGGATTCAAAAAATGCCGGCCTGCTGGCCGACGTTCTATCAACGATTATACCAGCCTCAATACCGCTTGTAAACTACATGCCAAATTGACTTTTATAGCTTTTATGCTATTATACTTGCGACAAAGACGTTGACTGCTCGCTCAAGTTAGACTTGGGCTGTCTTCGCTTCGTCGATCCGTTCCTCAATCCAAGGAGTGATGCTGTATGCATCCGCCCCGCACGCAGTGCCTGCCGGTGAAGTCGCTTTGGTCCGTCCTGTGGTTCTCGGTCTCGAAGTTCCGCGAGACCTACCTCGTCCTCGCGCTCGGCACAGTCTCCACCATCGTCGTGGTGCTCACCTTCTGGGAGCCCGCCACCTTCGGCGGCCCGAGCCCGACCCTGCTGTTCCTCTGCCTCCCGGTCGCGATGTTCGTCGGCACGCTCCTCACGGGGCACCGCATGTCGAAGGCAACGGCTCTCATCGGCGAGAACATCGCGACCGCCAAGGAGCTCCTGTGGGCCTTCGTCATCGTCGGCGCGGTCGTCTTCCTCTTCGGCGCGATGACCAGCGGCGGGATCGATTGGAGCACCAACCTGCTCGCGACGTTCGCGGCCTGCTTCCTCGGGAACATGGCCGCGACCGACGCGATGCACAAGCGCGACGGCGCGACGACCAGCAGCGGCTAACGCTTCGGCGCCGGCAACCTGCCCACGGCTGCCCTTCGGGGCGGTCGTGGGCAGGACCCACAAGCAATAATAATTTTAGCTTAAAAAAATATAATTACGGTCCCTGCCAGGAAGGAAACGGCACAGAGGCCGAATCCTTCCTGGAGTTGTCGGGGATTCGCAGGAACGAACGAACGAGGAACGAAGCCAGACATGGGCACACTGGCGGCGAACCTCATGCGGCTTGCATCTCGCGCTCGCGCTCTGCGTAGTAGGCCTCGAACCGGGCGTAGGCATCACGCTTGGCGGTTTCGGCGCTAGCCGCTCGGTACAGCTCGTCGACGTCGTCGCTGGCAGGCTCTTGGCGGCGACTGGTACCACCGCCGCACTGCGGACAGCAGCCATCCTTGGCCATATACGGCCACCAGTTCGCAACGCATTCACTGCAGTAGTACGTCACTTTCGATCACCTCCAGTGATCAGTTTGAAGGGTTCTCGTGCCTGGGTAGGCACATCGAGTGAAGCCCTAGGGTGCGAAAGTACTTCGTTATTATGTCTCCGGACACCATTATCATAGTCCCTATGTACAATTTTCACAAACAAAAATCAAAAATGACTTTGAAATTTAGAATTATCGCTAGATTAAATTTTGCCTAGTTTCTTTGCCAGTTTTACCGTATCAATTAACAATCGATCAATCTCCTCTAAACCGTTTTTCCAAAAGGCTTTATCGGTTATATCAATTTTCATATCGGCAAATATAGCTTGAGGTGACTTGGACAGGCCCGCCGAAAGAAAGATTTTTACTTCCTTAATGAAGCTTTTATCCTGTCGAACCTTGGCCTGCATCGCCTTGGATATCAATAATCCGCTGGCATAGGAATAAACATAAAAGAACGAACGAAAATGAGGTACGTACATCCACCAGTTTGCGGCGTCCTTTGAACCACCAAATATCGGGCCTAAATAGGCGTCAATGTGCTTTATAAAAAGTGCGCCAATTTCTTCTTGGGCCAGATAACCTTGGGCTCGGAATGTCTCGTGCAGGTCTTGTTCGAAGCGGTAAAAGGCAATCTGGCGAAAAATTGTTGCAATGGTGTCATCCAGCTGGCGAATCCGCAATGATAGCTCGGCTTCATCGTCCGCCTCTTTCAGGAGCCGCTCTACCACAAAATCTTCCATGAAGGTGCTGGCTACCTCGGCGGTTGCCATCGGAGTACCGAAGTTTATCGCCTTCTGCGTTTTGCGAACCAGTTCATTATTGATAGCGTGTCCCATTTCGTGGGCAATTGTCATAACATCGCGCAGCTTATCGGTATGGTTAAGCATTACATACGTTGGCTGGGCTATGCCATGATGGGCGCAAAAGGCGCCGCCGCGCTTGCCTTTACGCGGAAAAGCATCAATGTGGCCATTGGCAAGAAATTCGGCATAAATATCGGCAAACTCTGAATCGAGACCGATAAATACCTCATGTACCAGCCGAGAAGCTTCTGGATACTTGCATTCGACATTGTCAGATCCGTACTCGATAGTTTTTTCATGATAGGCAAGCTTTTTCAGGCCAACTAGCTTGGCGCGCATCCGATAGTAGCGGTGGGCAATATCATACCGGTCGGAAACCGCCGCTATCAGAGCATCTACGACCCCGCTATCGATATCATCGGAATGGTGGCGGGCAGCATCGGGCCGTTCATACCTGCGCAACTGGTCGTCAATTTTTTTATTGCCCAATATAGCATTTAGTTCAGTCACCGCCACATCGGCATGATCATCGAGCATGGCATTCATGGCCTTCACCGCCACATCACGCACCTTTTTTTGTTTGCTGGTTAACAGAGAAAGCACCTCTTCTTCAGTGGCAATTTTGGTTTTACCCTCTTCCGTCAAAACTTCCCTTTCATCTTTTGCCAACATATCGCTGGTCATTTGTACCCACAAGCTATGTGCAGGTGTTGATTTCAGCAACATAATCTTCTCTTCCGCCTCGCTTAAGCGATGTTTGGCCGAGCGAAACTGCTGCTCCAGCCAATGGTGATAGGACGCTAAACCCTTGTGCGTTAGAAACGCCGACTGCAGCTTTTCATCTATTGTGCCGATATTAAGCCAGAAGAATTGAAGTTGATTGGAGATATCCTGCAAGAACTCAATAGCCTGATTTTCCCGAGCCTTCAATTTAGGATCGATGGCGTCAACGCTTGAACGCAGTCCGAAGTAGTAATATTCGCGCCCGTTAGCTTTCAGACTTTCAAGCTCGTTAAATTCATTCAGCGCATCAAGCAGCACGTCCGGCCGCTCCAAATAATCGGTTCGCTCGCGCCAGGTGTCGGCAAATAGTGTGGCTGCGGCGCTTAATTCCTTGCGGTATTCATGAATTCTCGGATCGTCATCTCCCGTAAGCAGCGGCGAAAGATCCCAGGTGGTTTTAGCGGTATTAATAGATTGCATGATACCTAGTATACTCCACTACCAGCCCAGGGCGTTGGGCAAATACGTAACATTTTCCGGCTTGGTAGCACCGGTAATGGCAATAACATCAATTTGAAAGGAACTATTGCTTTGCCGGTGCGCCTTCAGCCACATGAGAGCACCGCGTTGCAGGCGGCCAGCCTTGTTGGGAGTGATGTATTCAAAGCCGCTGCCAAAATCGGATCTCCGGCGATATTTAACCTCAATAATATGTATGACCCCGCCTTGATCGGCAATAATGTCCAGCTCGCACCACCGAGTGCGCCAATTGCGATCGAGTATTTGGAAACCTCTTCCTGCCAACCAATCCGCAGCCAACGCTTCGGCTTGCTTGCCCGATTCAACCGACAATCAGTGCTTCTCTGAGTGGATTAAAACTTCGCCTATGGAACGGGCTTGGACCGGACGCTGCAAGCTCAGATAGATGCCTGGCCGAGCCATAGCCGCGGTTGGTATTAAAGCCGTATTGAGGATGGAGATGATGAACCAGCTCCATGTAATGATCGCGCGCAACCTTAGCGATGACTGATGCCGCCGCCACAGCCTTGCACGTTTGATCAGCTTTGACCTGGGTGGTTACAGCGTAAGCATCATATAAGTAGTTATGTTTACCATCTAAAATAATTGCAGATTTCCTGGGAAGCCTCAGGAGTGCCCGCCTTCCCGCCAAGCCCAGGGCGGATGTTAAGCCGAGCTCATCAATCTCCGAATGCGACGCCCATCCAATCCCGATTACCGCTGCGCTCATGCGGATTTGGCGAGCGGCTTGTTCGCGCTCTTTAGGTGTCAGCCATTTGGAATCTCTGATTCCTCGTATACGGTGCTGCTTTGGCAAACCCACAGCCGCCACCGTTAATGGACCGGCCAGGCACCCCCGGCCAACTTCGTCGATACCGATTACCAGATCATGTCCTTGATCCCATAATAGC
>DASVGB010000017.1:0-13651 GCA_036379755.1 Candidatus Saccharimonadia bacterium
AAGCCTTTTTTATGTTTTCGGAGCTGGGTGTTGATGAATACAAGTGGGACTGGGAAGGAAAGCTGGTTGATGAATCGGTCATGGAGCGGTTGTTTAGCGACTACTACGACTACTTTCACGATCATCCCATCGGCCACGAAAAATTTATTACCTTCCGCTTGCCCAACCCCAAAACCGACACCGAGTTTCGGCTTGGACGGGCCTTTATGACGCTACTGTCGTCCTCGGTCCTGGCGAATCATTTTAAACTGCCGCCGGAACCGCTATTTGAAGTAATTGTACCTATGACCGAAACATCAAGGGAGCTGATTGCCGTTGAAGAGGCTTTTGATGAGATCGCCAGCTTAAAGCACCCGCTGTACCGGCTCAACGAACGCACTATTAAGCACATTCATGTTATCCCGCTGTTTGAAGATGTTGACACCATTATTCGCTCAGATGAAATCGTCCAAGAATTTATTGATAAGCACCGGCAGGTTTTTGGCTCGCCGCCAACCTATATCCGACCATACATTGCCCGCTCCGATCCGGCTCTAAATTCCGGGATGGCCGCAACCGTACTTGCTACAAAAATTGCACTCTCACGGTATAAGCGACTGGCGGAAGAGAACGGTATTCCGATGTATCCAATTATCGGCTCGGCCTCCCTGCCATTTCGCGGCGGCCTTACCCCGTATTCAGTCGAGGCGTTTGCTAAGGAGTTTTCTGGAATCCGCACCGCATTGCTTCAGAGTGCCTTTCGCTACGACTACCCGAAAGACGATGTCATACAGGCGATCAAACAATTACACGATATATTACCCAATTCGCAGCCTATGGAAATATCGGCGGCCGATGAGTCCGGGTTGGTCGAGGCAATCGCCGTTTTTGAGCAGGCCTATCGCCCTTCGGTTGAGGGCCTGGCGGACACCATTAACCATCTGGCAACCAAGCTGCCGCGCCGGCGAGAGCGGGTGCAGCATATTGGTTTGTTCGGCTACTCGCGCGGGGTAGGCGGCATTAAGCTGCCGCGGGCAATCGGTTTTACCGCCGCTCTCTACTCGCTCGGCGTCCCACCGGAGTTTATCGGAACCGGACGGGGACTTAAAAAGGTACGTGCCATGGGTAAGCTATCCTTGGTTGAAAAGTATTATCTTAATTTGAAGGCTGATTTGCTCCGGGCCGGGAAGTTTATCAACCACGGTGTTCTCGCAAAACTGGCTGCTACCAACCCGGCATGGGCAGCGATTGCCGAAGATATTAAGGAAGTCGAAGCTTACCTGGACGTGAAGCTCGAACCGGAAACCGACGAAGAACGTAAGCACCACGAGCTTACCACTCAAATTTTTGCGCACATGACCGATGAGGGTGATACATTAACCAACTTAATTGAATCCGCGGCGCGCATGCGCCACAGTATGGGATAGGAGAAAGCACGATGCTACAGACAGCCGAAGCATTTATTAAACGGGCGGGAGAAAAGCTTTATCTTAAACCCGACGAAATCAATGCACTATTACAACCGAATGCCGAGCACCAATTCGATATCGTCTTGAAAGACGGTAAAACCTTTAAAGGTTATCGAGTGCAACATAGTAATGCCCGCGGACCATACAAGGGCGGTATCCGCTTTCACCCTGAAGTTAACCTGGAAGAGGTTCGGGCCTTGGCTACCCTAATGAGCTTAAAGACCGCAGCGGTTGGTTTGCCGCTCGGCGGAGGCAAGGGCGGCGTGGCAGTTAACCCGCGTGAGCTTAGCGCCTGGGAACTGGAAGAAATGAGCCGGCAGTTCGTTGCCAACTTGCATCCGTATATTGGACCGGACAAGGACATTCCAGCACCGGATGTTAATACTAATTCGATGATAATCGACTGGATGGTCGACGAGTTTGAAAAGCGTACCGGCGACACCTCCAAGGCCAGCTTTACCGGTAAAAGCTTAGGTAATGGCGGCAGCCTTGGGCGCGATGCCGCTACCGGACGCGGCGGCGTCATTGCGCTTCGCGAGCTTTTGCACCACCGAGGCAAGAAAGACGAAAGATTAACGGTCGCAGTTCAAGGCTTTGGCAATGTCGGCGCCTTTTTTTCGACCGTCGCTGCCGAGGATCATCCGGAATGGTTGTTAGTAGCAGCCGGCGACTCGAAAAGCGGGCTGCAATCTTCAAACGGGTTACATGCCAAAAAACTGAGCCAGTACAAAACAGCCGGCGGGAGCTTCAAGGATTATCAGCAGGAAGGCGTTGAGCGCATAAGCAACACCGAGTTATTAGGACTTGATGTTGATGTTTTGGTTTTAGCGGCGCTTGGCGACACTATTACAGAAGCCAATAGCGACGACATTAAAGCCCGGTACATCCTTGAACTATCAAACGCTCCGATCAATGAAGCAGCCAACGACTCACTTACAAGCAAAGGGGTGATAATTCTGCCGGACATCATTGCTAATGCCGGCGGCGTAGTGGTTAGTTACTTGGAATGGATGCAAAATCGTCAGGATGAGCACTGGACCGAGCAGCAGGTTAACCAAAAACTGGAAAAATACATGTCTGAAGCGGTAGCCGATTTGCTGAAGCTGGCGAAGGAAGCCGATGTGGAAATGCGTGAAGCAGCATTTATGCTGGCATTGCAGCGATTAACCGGGCAGGACTAGCCAAAACTTCTCCCCTATGCTATAATTAGCTTAATTGCTAGATGATAAATGCCGAGCCGCTCTCTTTTCTCGTTGTTTGTCTATATGAGCGAGAAACACGAGAACATAATTAGAAAGGCATAATTTTATGCATCAGCGAAGCCTTAAGGCTCCGTCCGGACTACGCAATGGCCGGACATTTCCTAATTCCCGTTATCGACCCAATCAATCAAGCGGTCGGCGAGGCGGATTTCAAGGAAGTTATATTAATCCAACCAAATTTGTAAACAAAGCCACGGCCGCGGCGGATCAGCCAATTTTCGAGCCGGTGCATAAGTTTAGCGACTTCGGATTCAGCCCGGAGCTCCAGCGCAATCTGGTAAATCGTAATTATTCAACTCCAACCGCAATCCAAGACGGCTCAATTACAGCCATTATGGAAGGCAAGGACTTGATTGGACTGGCTAACACCGGTACCGGTAAAACCGCCGCCTTCGTGCTGCCCATCATCCAACAGCTACAACACCAGCGCCACCAAAATCGCGTACTGATTATGGCGCCTACCCGCGAACTGGCAATTCAAATTGACGATGAGTTCCGGGCTTTTGCTGCAGGCCTCGGTCTGTACAGCGCTATGTGTGTTGGCGGCGTCGCAATTGCGCGCCAAATCAGCCAGCTAGCCCGCAAACCGCATGTCATCATCGGAACGCCCGGACGACTGAAAGACCTGGTTAACCGCCGAGCTCTCAATTTGACCAAAACCGACATCTTAGTCCTCGACGAAGCCGACCGCATGCTCGACATGTGATTCGTCCGCGATATTCGCTTTCTGATTGCCCAGCTGCCAGCCAAGCGCCAATCACTCTGCTTCAGTGCCACCGTTACTCCCGATATTAAGGTCCTCATGGATGATTTACTGCACGATCCGGTATTAGTGTCGGTGCGAGTTAGTGAAACCAGCGAACATGTTGAGCAAGATGTCATTAAGGCCGGTTCACCCCAGGAGAAGCTCACGGTTTTAAGCGAGCTTTTGCGCAAGCCGGAGTTTGATAAGGTATTAATTTTCGGCCAAACCAAACGCGGCGTTCAGAACCTAGCCGACAAGCTTACGAAAGAGGGGATGCCCGCCGAAGCAATTCATGGCAATAAGTCACAGTCGCAACGCCAACGAGCGCTCAAGGCCTTTAAAAGCAACCAGGTAGGCGTATTAGTTGCCACCGACGTTGCCGCCCGCGGTCTTGACATCCCAAATGTCAGTCACGTCATAAACTATGACCAACCCAATACCTACGAAGATTACATCCACCGCATTGGCCGAACCGGCCGGGCGGGCAACAGCGGACACGCTCTAACCTTTATCACCTAGGCTCATCAATCTATGGGTTACGGCCGTATTACGTCGTAGCTGCCATCCGGATGCATCTGCACGATGCGTGAAGCGGAACCAACAAGCGTTCCGCCATCAACATAGGCATCGACCCGACCGTTAAAATAGTCTTGCGCTTTCTGTATAGTGGTAGCTGGCGCCATTCCTTCCGGATTGGCACTCGGCGCTGCAACCGGGCCCGTTTCAGCAAGCATAGCCAGCAGCTCCGGCTTCTTCGGGAACCGAAACGCCAAGCTCCGGCCACCCCGGTGTAAGTAGGCAAGCTCGGGATGAGGACAGGGAAGTACAACACTGGTTGGACCGGGCCACAGCTGCTCCAACACCGGGAGCACCAGCGGCTCCAGTGAAACATGAAACGACTTGAGTTGCGAAAGGCTACCAATTAAAATAATTACCGGCTTTAGCGGGTCACGCTGTCTCAATGCATACAAACGCTCAATCGTTTCGGACTGAAGGGCGCTTCCGACCACGCCATAAATCGTATCGGTGGGCATAACAACCACGCCGCCTTTATTAATAATGGTAATAACTTCTTGGTAAGATGAGTGTACGGAGAACATAGGGTTATTAGTATATGCTTGGATCAAACTTTTACAACCAGGATAGCGTCATGGCAGCACAGTCCCTATTAGGCTGTGAGCTCATCTATACTCCGGCTGGCGGAAAAAGCCGAGGCGGGCTTATTGTTGAAACCGAAGCCTACGCACAATCCGATGAAGCCAGCCATTCTTTTCGAGGCCTCACTAAGCGCAATGCGGTGATGTTCGGCCCCGGCGGCTACGCTTATATCTACTTCACCTACGGCGTACACTATTGCTTTAACGCAGTGGTAGGGAAACCGGGCTATGCCGAGGCGGTCTTGATTCGAGCGCTCGAGCCAACCCGAGGCATTGAGCTTATGCAACACAATCGCGGCACGGTAAACCTTTTCAATCTGTGTAGCGGTCCCGGCAAACTGGTGCAAGCCCTGGGACTACGCCGCGAACACAACGGCGCAAGCTTGCGCACTTCTGAACTTCACATTAATAAAAGGACCTCCCGGCCCCCCATCGCTGCCAGTCCGCGCATTGGGATCAGCCGGGCTGTTGATAAGCCATGGCGATTTATGATTGCCGAGAGCCCCTGGGTCACCAAACACAAGCTCAACAAAACGGCGTTCGCAGTACAGATATGAGCCGTAGTGTTCATCGCAAACTGATGGTCCTGCTTATCCTGCTGATTCTATCGGCATTCGGGGTCGGCATTAATCAACAAGGGAAGTTGGCTCTGCCGAAACCGAATCTGACGGCGCCTCCAGGCTACTATCCGGTAACAAGTGTATCCGACGGCGACACCATTATCGTTACCATCGCCGGCAAACCGGAAATTATCCGCTTGATAGGAATTGATACTCCGGAAACCAAAGATCCGCGCAAGCCGGTACAGTGTTTTGGCAAGGCCGCATCTGCCCATGCTCAGACTTTACTCGACCGGAAGGTAGTTCGGTTGGAAGGCGACCCCGCAAACAACGACCGCGATAAGTACCGGCGTTTACTGCGCTATGTCTACTTGCCGGACGGAACGCTCGTTAATCAATATATGATCAAAAACGGCTTCGCTTTTGCCTACACCTTATTTCCGTTTACCAAAATGCAAGAATTCCGAGCAGCCGAACGCGAAGCCCGCGCAGCTAATCGCGGACTGTGGGCCGGGTGCGAGGTGAGTAAAGAAGGTGAGAAGTCGCAAACGCACGATCAACCCTAGAGGGGATAGCCCGCTGAAGATTTTAAGCAGCAAATATGTAATAATCACTAGGCTCATGACCCTGGCTTCGAAATGAAATGAGAGCACATGTCTACTTCGGTTTGGTTTCCGAGTGTAGTAACCCCAACGTTTCTGACTCGCGAGCTACTGGCCGTCAAGGGAGGTCAAAAAGCTTCAGCAGGAGGCGTTTATGACGACCTCTTTTTGCGAGACGGAGCACGAGTCGCCAAAGCGATTGCGAAACATCACCCCGGTGCAGCTATTGCGGTTCTGCTAGCACTTGCTCAGTTCCAGGGCGAGCAGGCTGACGCCTCAACCAACGAATTCCCGGGCGCCCTTCCGCATCAAGTGCATCGCGAGTTCGTGGGCGGGATGATGTCTTCGCCGACGCTCATCGAGCACTCAGCCCGCTACGCTTCTACCTGGGGCGTTGCAATGCGCGGCAGCAGCCATTGCGGCCACCACTTCGCGATCTACAACGACTCCGACGGGCAATGCCTGTTCGTCATCGTCCTGCGACGGCTGATGCAACTTCATCCGCGGTTGAACGTACTCGGACGGGAATACCGGCATTGGGCCACCAACACCACCCGCAGTCTGGCCGTGGCAGCCACGGAGGTTCTGCGCTTCCTCGTCAGGATGATCCACGACTCGAATCTCGGGCTCTATGAGATTCCGAATACCAACCCCCGTCAGACCAGCCCGTCAGGCGCCCTGTTTGACGGTTTTGACGCCTACTTTCACCCTGCCAAGGATGGAATCAGGCCTGTCAATTGGAGGCTGGTAGCCTACATCCACAACCAGCAGCTGGCCTATGAGGCCCTGCTTTGCGGCGCCGAGCTATTCCCTGACGATCGAAACGTTCAGCTATGGCTGGATACCGCCGATCAGTTGCGCCGCAACGCCGTACGGCTCTTTGGGCTCGATAGCGGCACCGGCTTCCCACCGGCGGCATACGATCGGGACGAATTTGGTCGAGCGCGGCCGGTTCATCTTGAAAGCCTGGCCTCGCTGGAGCTACTGGAGGGTCGTTTCCTATCTGGCCTGCTGACGCAAACAGAAATCGTGCGCATGCTGGTGAAGTGGCTCTACAGCGAAGCTGTGATGACGGCCGTGGGACCGCGCTGCCAACCGCTGAAGTATGCGCCACTGGAAGGCGAATACTGCCCTTACCAGGGAACACCCTCGGTTTGGGCAATCATGGACTGGATCGTGGCTGAGGGGTTGCACAACCAAGGCCTCGACCCGCTGTTTCATGATCTGGCGCTTCTGCGCATGACCGCCGGTCTGGATCGAAGCGGCACCGCCATCGAGTCCTGGCCGGTTCACCGCGAAACGGGAGCCGTCTGCTACCGTCCGCACGAGACAACAACCCGCGGTGACGCCGACCTGGTGATGGCCTGCTCTGAAGTCGGTCAGCTCCGCCAGGCATGGAGTATCAGTTCCGGCCTGGCAGCACTTGAGGCACAGGCAATCGGCTATCGGGACGTACCGGGAAACAGCTGGCAGGAACAACTCTGCAAAGAGGCGCTATCAGCCGTATCTCATATCTTCCCGGCCGCAGACAACCGTCCGGAAATTCTCATCCACATCGACCTCGAACGAGGAAGGGAACTCAAGGCGAAACGAGTCGCCCAAATGGGTCTGGCGGCCCATTAAACCGCCACTGCCCCGGAGGACCGCAAGAAACGCCCGTAAAGCCGGCCGCTCTTGTGGTCGGCGGGGCGCCTTGCTAACTAGGTAGTGGTTTATTCGTTAACGGTCATTTCGGGTTTACCCACTTTGGCGCTCAAGATAAGTTGGCGGGTTTCGCCCTCGTGATCCTTAATGGTAGTATCCTGCGTCTCGTTATAATAGGTCACCAAATGGTGACTCATAATTTCCTGTAAATCTTTCTGTTTGAATTTTAGCTCTTCCAGCTCACTGTTGATGGTTTGATAATCCCGGTCGGCTTCCAACAGTTTTTTAGCCTGTTGACGCTTAGTCTTAAGTTCCTTTAACTCTTCCTGCAGCTCTTTGTATTCCTGATTCTGCTCAAGGACGTCCTTAAGGTTGTCGCGCATGGCCTTGATTTTAGCCCTGGTTTCTTCCATTTCAGTCATTAGGCGATGAATAGCCGCAACCGTCGTTTCATCTTCCATGTGTGGTTTTCGCCTCCTTTAGCTTTCTGCTCAGTATAGGGGTGATGAAGGCGCGAAACAAGGCTTGCTGCCTCTTGGGCGCAATGAGATTTGCATAATTTGCCGGCGCGCACAAATTGGGCACAATTATGGCATGGATTGTACACAAATTAGGCACACATCTGTGCCATTATTGGCACAGCGTCCCGGACAAAAATAACACTCTGGCGCTCGGCCAACCTACGCAAGCGTTAGTCGCCAATAATAATTAACTGGCGCTCGGCCCGGGTAACTGCCGTATATAGCCAACGACGCCAGTCGTCATCATTCATATGTTTATTGCGTTCTTCAAATAGCAGGACGGTGTCGGCTGAAGACCCCTGGGCTTTATGAACGGTCAGGGCGTAGCCAAAATCAAACAAATCACCGCGGACTTTTGGCTCGGGCGAAGGCGGCACTTTAGCAATGGTCTCCCGCGAACCAAACTGTTCCCGCATGAGATAGCAATGGCGCTCGGTGTCATCAATCATAATGCCAGCCTCCCACCAGGTGGCTTCAACATCACCGGACACCGATTGAATCCACTTCAGGGTTCCGGTCATGCCGTTATACAGCTTGCCGGCGGTATTGTTGCGTAAGCAAATCAACTGCTCGCCAGGCTCCGGGTTCGGAGTTTCAAAACCGCGCCTGGCCCGCAGCTCACGATTCAGCCTTACTCTTGTATGGTTATAGCCGCATAGTACCAGCCATTCGGGGCTCCAAGCTTCCAGCAGCTCATCCATAGCCGCACCCAGCTCGTTGCTATGCCGGTCATATTTAACCACCTCGTCTCCATAACGCCCCGGTGCAATTGTGCCGGTCGTACGAGCCAATGTAGCAACCTCCACAATCGGGCTATCAATAGCCTGGCGATAGACCTTTTCAAGCCGGATCATCGGCTCATTCATGAGGTTGAAATTGGTGCCAATCGGCGGCAGCTGGCCGTGATCGCCGACAGCCAAAATCGGCACCTTATAGCTCAGTAAATCTTTCCATATATCCTCGGTTACCATACTGGCCTCATCGACCATAATTAAATCAGCTTTTATAGTTTGGCGACGGCGCCATCCAGTAACTTGGCCGTCCGAACCCAACTCGGTCGTGTATATCAGCCCGTGTATGGTTGTCAGACTATCGCCCTTACGGCTGACTCCTTGGCGCTTCAGTGTTTGATCCAATACCCGCACTGCTTTACCGGTAAAAGCGCAGAAGGCTACTTTAACATCGGGGTCGTTATCGCGCAGCGCCTGACGGACATGTCCGAGCATGGTTGTCTTACCTGTGCCGGCATAGCCGCCCAAGGTCACATAGCGCTGGGTACCCGATCGATACCACCGGCCAATGGTTTGCAGGGCTTCAATCTGGTCGGGTGATAATTGATACGACATTCAGGTTTAAGTTTACCACCCGCGATTCCAAAAAATTATGTGCTGGGAGCCACTCCGCTTGTGGTAACTACCAATGCGGGTGACGCCTGGCCGGGCGTAGAGTGGCATTATAGCGTAAGAGGAGGGTCTGCTATGACAGCAGTAAAAAGGGCAATGTCCGACGTACAAGCTACGACAATCTTAGGGTCAGAAGCAGCCCCTATAGATAAGGTTCGGCAGCTGGTTGCGATCGGCTATGAAGAGGAGGTTGCCGACCTCATGGTCTCGGGTGTTCAATCCGGGCAACATCAAATGCTTTATTATGAGCAGTTGCCACAAGCTGATTACGCCGACGATTAGGCCATAGTAAGTCTTACGTACGGTATACTTAAGGGATATGAAGTACGGCTTGCACATCTCCACAGCGGGAAATTTATCGACAACGCCCGGCCGGGCCGAGGCGATGACCGCTGCTGCCTTGCAAATTTTTGCCGGCAGCCCGCGTACATTTAAGCAGCCAACCTATACGCCCGAGATTACTGACGGTTTCAAACAAGCCTGCACCGATCTTAAGCTGCCTTCATTCATTCATATGCTCTACCTAACCAGTTATGGCTCGCCGGACGATAAACTCCGGGATTCCTCCATTGCGGCTGCTAAGCAAACCATGCGCAATGCCGACCTGCTTGGGGTGGAGGGCGTTGTAACTCATCTCGGCTCGCACAAAGGTGAGGGAACGGCTGCGGTTATAGACCGTTTGCGTGATGCGCTGCTTGATGTTGTGGACGGGGTTGAAACCAAGTTGCTCTTAGAAAATTCGGCCGGAGCCGGTGGGAACGTGGGCAACAGCATTGAAGAGCTTGCCCTCATTTATGAAGCCGTCGGGCGCACGCCAAAAATTGGCTTTTGCCTTGATACGGCGCATTTATTTGCATCAGGGTATGATGTTCGTACCGATGAAGGCTGGAAGGGTGTGCTGGATGAGTTCGACGCTAAAATCGGCTTAAAAAATCTTGGCGTCATTCACCTAAATGATTCAAAAGTTGATTTAGGCAGTAAGCGAGACCGCCACGAAAACATCGGCAACGGTTTTATTGGCGAAGCCGGCTTCAAGGTTATTCTGAACGAACCCCGCCTGGATGGCATGGTAGGGTTACTGGAAGTGCCGGGAATTGACGACAAAGGCCCCGATAAGCCCAATTTGGATAAATTGCGAGAGCTTACCCTTAGCGCCTTATGATCCCTGTGTTCGAGCGGCAAACCGATACTCCGCTGTTTCCGGACATGCTCTGGAACCGTCCAGCCATGAAAAGCCGCGGCGGGCGCTTGCTGGTACTCGGCGGCCAAACAAATGAATTTAGCCTACTGCAAGCAATTTATCAGATGGCCGAAACCGCTGGAATCGGAGAGGTAGTAGTGGCCATGCCGGACAGCTTGCGCCGTAGCGCAGGCAAGGCTGGATATGGACAGTTTGTACCGGCGTCGTCGTCCGGATCGCTGGGAAAAGCTGCTTTAGGTGAAATTGTGCATCTGGCGGGGGAAGCCGATGCGGTTATTATTGGCGCCAATCTTACCAACAATGCCGAGACCGGCATGATGATTGAGTCACTCGTCCGCGAGCTTGATTCGCGGGTTATCTTTACCGAAGAAGCATTTGAAATCCTGCAGTTTCATCCTGACTTCATTACCGGCAATCCGAAGGCACTGGTAGTTGCCACTATGAAAGGTCTGTTCGACCTGGCCAACCACCATAAAATGCCAATTGCGATTCGGCCGAATGCCGGAGTCATCGGAAAGCTAGAAATTCTGGAACAGATAGCATCAATCAGCAAATGCCAGTATGTAGTGTTTGATAAGGAAATTATGGTTGCCGCCGAAGGAGAGCTGAGCCTGACGCCGCTTAATACCGCTCTTAGCAGCCTGCCTGCCGCCCCAATTGGCATAGCGGCCACCTTTTGGGTCCAGCAGCCGGGCAAGCCGTACGAGGCCCTAACAACGGCTGGCTATGTTTTAGCGGCAGCCTTGCAAAAAGACACAACTACTCCAAGCTATAGCAACCTTAGCAAGCAAGTTGAAGCGGTACTTCGAGAGCAAGATCAATAATGTTTTGCTGGCCAAGATCACTAATAAAATCAGTCGATAATTCGTCTTAGTAAAATAGTATCCGTAAGATACTACGCAGCAAGTAAAAAATAGTATCCTATGGATACTAAACGTATAAAACTAATGTCACTTGTTCAGCAATCGCTTAAGCCATCATGGTGCATAAAATGAATTCGGGCGGTTTCCACCGCGTTTATTTAAAAAGTTGTAATTATTCCTGGTACCGCTGGTCGGGCTCGAACCGACACGCTATTGCTAGCACGGGATTTTGAGTCCCGCGTGTCTACCAATTCCACCACAGCGGCATATCAGTTGCGGTTGGCTATCGAACCTAAAAAGATTATCATACTTACATACTGAATTGAATTGCCACGACCTATGAGCCAATCTGAAATTGTCCGTTTTCCCCGATCATCCATGCCCAACCGCGATAACAACCCAGACGCGGCTAAAGAGGCGCGCGAGCGGATTGCCGGTATAAATAGTCCGTATTTAGCCCATGCCGCACCCGCCAAGGAAGATTTGGTGGGGGCAATTCATCCTATCAGCCCGGCGGCCAACGTCCAAGACGGCAAGCCCACCGCTGATGCTCCGCCGTTTACGATTAGCTCCTCCGATGATGAGCCTCAGCCAGCCCCAGCAGCCGAAACGACGGTCAGCGCCCAACCAGCCACTCCCGAGGCTCATGATCACTTGCTGCCTCCGGCCCATGGCGCAAACGCGCTGCCAACCCAACCGCAAGCGGCGCAAACACAACCAACGCCAACCATACCGCCGCCAAATCCCCTAGAGCAGCTATCCTCAGGTGTACCCAAGAAGAAAACTAGCCATTCCAACCGCCCGCGAACGGTAGCTCAGCCCAAGAGCCTACCGAGCCGTTTTATGCCGCTGATTGTGGGTGTGATCACCTTCGTCCTGGTACTTTTGGTTGTAAAAGCGCCCATTCTGCTCAATCAGCTTAGCTACTTCACCAACGACAAGCCGCCGGCCGCTCAAAATGCCCCCGCCGCAAATGTGGTGGCGGTTTCACCGGACCCGGTTATTACGATTCCGAAGATTAACGTTAGCGCACCGGTTATTTATACCGATAATAACGCTGAATCAATCATTCAAAAACATCTGGAAAGCGGGGTCGTTCATTACGCCGGGACCGCACTGCCGGGAACCAATGGCAATAGCGTAATATTCGGCCATTCGTCGAACGACTGGTGGGAGCCGGGAAATTATAAATTTGTGTTTGTGCTGCTCGATAAACTTCAACCCAATGACACCTTTACGGTGAACTACAACTCCCGCCAATACCTCTATCAAGTGACCGGCAGTAAGGTAGTGCAGCCCACCGATTTGAGCGTACTCAACCCCACTCCGGAGCCAACCATGACCTTAATTACCTGTACGCCGCCAGGTACTAGCTGGCAGCGCTTAGTGGTAACCGCTAAGCAGATTAGCCCGGTTGCTGAAACTGAAAAAGCTCCAGCTATCGATGAAGAGGTTGCAGCCGACGGGACACTGCCGGGCAATGCTCCCGGCATTGGCCAGCGCCTCTCCGATTGGTGGAAAGGCCTAACCAACGTTTTTACTCGCGAATAATAACGCGCCTAATATGAATGGCGCCGGCAGCGTTCGGCGAGGCTACAATTACCGAACGGGTATCGCCCGACACAAACGCCGGCAACACCCCGCCTTTGGTGAGAGTGTTCAGGTAATTGCCATCGTATTCGCTCAGCATAATTGATCCGCTCTGGTTAGATAGCAAGTGGAAGTTGCCCAGCCAAGCTACTCCGCTGGCAGCGTTCACCGATGGCGGCAAACTATAGGTCGTATTTTCCTGTAGATCATAGGTGGCGCTATGCGATTCATCGAACTGCAGTAAAAAGCGACCGTCGCCATTAAATACGGCGCTTGCTGCAACAGCCGGCAGTTCAATCGGACGCGGACTGTGATACAGATTCCGATACAGCAGGGTCTTGCGGCTATCTACCGCCACCACCGCCAGCATCGGCGTACGAATGTAATGAGCAAAGTCGAGATTATAGGTTTGGCTGACGGGCAAATTGTCGGCCAACCTCTTGGTTTCGCCGTTGGCATCAAGCACCCACAGCGACGGTGTGGGCTCAGCATGGCTGACGTAAAGCATGCGATTGCCGTCAAAGGTAAATCCGGCAACGTTCGATGCCAGAACCGCTGATATGCTGTTATTGCCCATATCCAAGCGGCGCAATCCTTGATCGCTCATCCAATAGAGCTGGCGCCAGTTGGAAGGACTGAAGGTAAGGTCAGGCGG
>DASVGB010000018.1:0-2239 GCA_036379755.1 Candidatus Saccharimonadia bacterium
AAAGGCTCAATGGTGGCTGCATGCTGGCGGGCAAGGATATCGGTTGGAACCATCAGTGCTACCTGATGGCCGCTGGCCATCACCATTGACGCCGCAAGCAATGCGACCACCGTTTTCCCGCTGCCGACATCACCTTCAAGTAAACGATTCATAGGAGTAATATCCTGCATGTCCTGAAGGATTTGCCAGGCTGCAGCCCGCTGAGCGTTGGTGAGATCAAAATCTAGGGACTTGGTAAAGGCCTGGGCTACTTCGACTTTAAGGCTGATAGGGTCAGCTGATTCGGTTTTTATTTCATTTTTGATAATCAAACTGGCCCCGATAATATAAAAAAGCTCTTCAAAGGCCAATCGATGGCGGGCCCGCTGCAAATTGGTCTGGGTGGTAGGAGCGTGAATCTCGATCAATGTTTGGCTACGTCCAAGCAACTTGGCTTCAGTGAGCACGCTTGCGGGCAAAGTCTCCGCCATGTCATCAAGCCGGGGCAATAAAGGCGCAATCAAATTACGTAGCTGGCGCGAGGTTAGCCCGTCGGTTTCCGGGTAAACTGGCACGATCCTGCCGGTATGTATGCCCTGGCTATCAGCTTTTTCAATGGCAGGGCTTTGCAGTGCTAAATCATTATTGCGGAATTCAACCTTGCCGGCTACAAATACCTCTGTTCCTACAGGATGCTGCGCTGCCAGGAAAGACTGATTAAACCACACCGCCTTAACAGTACCCGTACCATCTGTAATTATCGCTTCTGTCAGCTGAAGTTTACGGCCGCGTACCCTCCGGCTAGCAATCCGCTCAACCGTCCCTTTAAAGGTTACTAATCCCGGCTTCATCGATCGAATGGGTATGATCTCCGAAAAATCATCATACCGGCGCGGATAGTGTGTAAGCAAATCCCCAATGGTAGCGATTCCGAGGCGCTCAAGCTTGATCGCCATTGCCGTACCAACACCCTTAAGGGTTTCAACCCGAACATCGAAATTTATCATGTTACCGTACCGTTAGCCGCACAAATCGGCGTTTGCCCACCTGAATAATATCGCCGCTTTTCACCTGCATTGATGTGCCGTCAACTTTTTCATCATTAATGCGCACGCCGCCTTGCTCGATGAGGCGCCGGGCCGCGCTGTTAGTGTCGGCTAATTTCAGGGCAACCAGCAGCTCAATAGGCTCCCACGTCGCTTTTGTTACATGCTGCTCTTTAATGTCATCCGGCAACTGCTTATCGCGAAACTGCTTATTAAATGCGTCCTCAGCTGCCAAGGCTACGTCATCACCATGATACAAGCGTACTATTTCTCTAGCCAATGAGGCTTTCGTGTCACGCGGATTAGCGCCGGCGGCAATGTCTAACACTGCCGTCTGGATCACATTCTCTTCAATATCGGTGCAGACTCGGTAATATTGGGCAATCAACTCGTCATTAATACGCATTATCTGTCCATATAAATCATTTGGTTCGGCGGTGATATAAATGGCATTACCCCACGAAGTCGACATTTTACGTCCATCAGGACCGGTTAACAAATCAAATGTCATGACCTGCTGAGGCGGCTGGTTGTAGTGCTTTTGAAGTGTCCGGCCAGCCATAAGATTAAAAAGCTGGTCGGTGCCGCCAACCTCGACATCAGCTTCTACCGCCACCGAATCATATCCTTGCAAAATCGGATACAGAAACTCATGCAGGCCAATCGGTCGGTTTTCCTTAAAGCGAATCGCATAATTTTCCCGCTCAATCATTTGGGCTACCGTAAACTGTTGGGCCAACTCAATCAGCTCATTAGACGTAAGCTTACTGAGCCACGCCGAGTTATAGTGAAGCTCGACCTGGTTCATATCAAGCACCAGGGCTAACTGACGTTCATAGTCTGTCATGTTGGCTTTAATTTCAGTATCGCTTAAAGGTTGGCGTTCACTGGCTTTATCTGATGCATCGCCAATTTTAGCTGTAAAGTCCCCAACTATAAGGACAATGGTATGACCCATGTCCTGCAAATTGCGCAACCGATGCAAGGTTGAAGCCCGGCCTAAATGCAGGCGCGGACCGGTCGGATCAATGCCGTGCTTAATTCGCAGCTTTTTAGTGCTAAGCAGCCGCTCTAAGTCGGCCTGTACTACCACGTCTTTAGCTCGTCTCAATACCAGGTCTATCATCGTTCGTATCATAGCACAGACGACCGAACATATCAGAAGAAGCACAAGCAAAATGCTTGGACAAATACCCGTGCCATTTTATAATGGA
>DASVGB010000019.1:0-4055 GCA_036379755.1 Candidatus Saccharimonadia bacterium
ATAGCTATAACGTGGCCGCAACCAGCGTGGCTACCGATCGTACTCGGAAGGCGACCGTCATCATTGATCATACCGGCGGGGCCAAGCCGTATACTATCCGTTATCTAAAGCAGCGTTTTAATGCCACGGTGCAAACTCAAACCAAATCCGGGAGCTTAACGGCTGAACCTGATATTGCTATAGTAGTGGGAAGCGACTACAATCTTGCTGCTAGTAGCCCCGTAACTCCCGCATCAACAACCAAGCCATGAAACCACAAACATTTTTTATGACCTTACTATACCTTGGATTGGCCGGGGCGGTTTTAGTATTGGGCCATTACGGCTTTGCGTTGGTTGCGGCCGTGCTTGTTACCGTTCCGGTACTTATTCAATGGATCCGTTCGGGGCGCAGCAGGAATGCCCTTGTAGGGGCCATCCCTCCAGTAATGGTGGGTTTAAGCGTGGTTATTTTGGTCGGCTTAAGCAAGCCCCCAATTGGTCAGCCGGTATTTCCGGTAAGTACGCAGGTTGTGCTGGCGGCCCTTTATGGAACCTGGCTCATTTGGCTGACTCAAATCCGAAACGCTGGCCAGGCCAACTGGCTGATTGCCGGAATTCTTCAAGTAACCACCACAATGGCTATTTTCTTAGCGTCGGCCTTTTGGCACTGGCCAAGTGCCATGGTCATAGCCGTTGTTTGGGGCGCTAGTTTTGTCATTGCTTGGTGGTATTTAAGTGAAGTTGGCGAAAGGGCTGCTGCCATTTTGGCTGCTACCTGGGCGCTTGTCACCGCCGAGCTAAGCTGGATATTGGCAGCATGGCAGGTAAATTATATTTTGTATGACGGGCTCATGATTGTACCGCAGGCTACAATTATTATTTTGGGGGTCGGGTACTGTTTTGCCAGTATTTACCATTCGCACAGCACTAAACGGTTAAGCCGCCGTCGCTTGATCGAGTATAGCGTGATTGCGGGAGTTTTATTGGCGATCATTATAGCTGGAACACGTTGGAACGGCACACTCTAGGCTGGAGTTACGAATAGTGCAGGTGTATAAAGGATAGTATGGCAAATTCTTCACCCGATCCTGATTATAATTCCGACTCCGAAGATCGCAACCTGCCGTACGGTGTGCTCCGCCGTTTAATAACGCTTACATTGGCCATTAGCGTAGTAAGCGGTATTATTGGCGCCTTTGTAATTGTAAATTACTTTCCCGGCAGTATTCCGGTAACCAAGCGAGCGGTCATTCTTCAGGAAAATTCAGCAACCATTGAGGTTGCTAAAAAAGTTTCTCCCAGCGTAGTGTCTATTACGTCCGAATCAATCGGTTTTAGTTTCTTTGGCGGTGCGCAAACCCAAAAAGGGGCTGGCACTGGCTTTCTGGTTTCTGAGGACGGCTTGATCGTAACCAACAATCACGTGATTGAAGGAGCAACAACGGTAACCGTGTTTGATAGTACCGGCAAACAGTATAAAAATGCCGAAGTGGTAGCTACCGATCCGCAAAATGACATAGCTTTTATTCGCATTAAAGCCACTGGTCTCAAGCCGCTTACATTGGGCGATTCCGGCAGGGTTCAAGTTGGCAGCCGTGTGGTTGCGATAGGAAATGCCCTAGGGCAGTTTCAAAACACGGTTACTGAAGGGATTATTTCCGGTTTGGGACGGCCGGTGGTTGCCGGTGATGAGCTGGGGAATAACCTTGAGCAGCTGCAGAATCTGTTCCAAACCGATGCGGCGATTAATCCCGGTAACTCCGGCGGCCCGCTCGTAGATTTAAGCGGCAACGTTATTGGAATCAATACCGCGGTTGCTGGCGGGGCTCAAAATATTGGCTTTGCAATTCCGATTAATGAGATTAAAAAAGCTTTAGCAACGGTAAAATCCCGAGGCAGTATTATCAAGCCGTTTCTCGGAATTCGTTACATTCCGGTTACTCCGGCATTTGCCGCTCAAAACAATTTACCGGTTAACGCCGGCGTCTATGTAGCTGGTGACGAACAGAATCCAGCAGTCGTGCCAAACAGTCCGGCAGCGAAGGCCGGGCTTAAAGACGGTGACATTATTACCAAAATCGGTAATCAGGCAATTGATGAAAAACATAGCCTTTCTTCATTGATAGCCGAGCATGCCCCGGGCGAAAAAGTTCCCGTCACCTTTTTACGCGACGGTAAGACGCAAACGGCTGAAGTAACGCTGGAAGAAGCTCCTAAGCAGTAGTTTTGCTAGCCTTGCTGCTGGAAGCCTAAGATAAAATAGTCTTCGGTCTTACTTGGTGTAAGTCCGGCCTTCCTGGCTTCCTTTGTCATATCCTCGTGTTGCCACGGGTCGCATTCGGTGAAAACATACGCTTTAGGTTCGAGGTAGCCTTCCAGCTGCTTAAGGAAATCGCGGTACAGCTCCAGTCCGTCGCTGCCACCGAATAAAGCCACGCCGGGCTCCTTGCGGACCTCGGGCATAAGGTCAGCATCATCACGGAGGTAGGGGAGGTTCGTAACAATTGTAGCGAAGCGGCCGGAAACTTGATCCAATAAACTGGAGACTGCCAGATTTAGCAAAACCTTATGGGAATCGGCATTCTGTTGAGCTACCGTCAGAGCATCCTTGCTAATATCGGTCGCCCATATCTCCAGGTCGGGGCGATGCTTGGCGATGGCAATTGCAATGGCGCCGCTGCCGGTTCCGACATCAAGTAAGCGTGAATGTTGTGGAGCATAGGCAATGGCATATTCAACCATTTTCTCGGTTTCAACCCGTGGCGTTAACACCCGTTCATCAATGTAAAAGTTTAATCCATAAAATTCCCGCTTATTCGTTAAATGAACCAAGGGGACTCGCTGCCGGCGCTGATTAGTAAGGTCCATATAGCTTTGAGCCTGGTCCTCGTTAATTTCATGATCGGGATGCGCCATCAACCATGCTCGATCCTTGGCAAGCACCTTTGAAAGCAACAGATAGGTATCAATACGGGCGCTTTCAATGCCTGCCGCACGCAGCATACCGACTCCAAGCTTAACGGCCTCGGCAATGGTCATATTAGGCTCCGGCTTCGGCCAACCGCTGCTTCAAATCTTCAGCCTGCAGCGCCTCTATCATCGGGCCGATCTCTCCGGCCATGTAGCCGGGCAGCCCATGTTGGGTGCGTCCAATTCGGTGATCGGTAATACGATCCTGAGGGAAGTTATAGGTTCGAATTTTTTCCGACCGGTCGCCGGTACCAATTTGGGCCAACCGGGCTTCGCGATTTTCTTTTTGCTCTTGTTCTAGTTTGGCAGCTAATAAGCGCGAGCGCAGCACGCTCATGGCTTTTTGCTTGTTCTTGAGCTGGCTCTTTTCATCCTGCATCGCCACGACCACGCCGGTGGGCAGGTGAGTAATCCGCACCGCCGAGTCAGTTGTGTTAACGCTCTGCCCGCCATGCCCGCTGGCATGATATACGTCGATCCGCAGATCCGCATCATTAATTACCAGTTCGGTTTCTTCGGCTTCAGGCAGCACCGCTACCGTTATGGTTGATGTGTGAACCCGACCCTGGCTTTCGGTGGCAGGCACCCGCTGCACGCGGTGAACACCGGATTCGTACTTCATTTCGGCATAGACGTTAGTGCCGTGAATCTCAAACATAACTTCCTTAAATCCGCCGACATCGCTAGGGCTTTCCGAGTCAAGCTCTAACTTCCAGCCCTTGGCTTCAGCAAAGCGGGCATAGGCTCGGTACAGTTCGGCGGCAAACAAGGATGATTCGTCACCGCCCGCACCGGCGCGTATTTCAACAATTACGTCCTTAGCATCATTCGGGTCTTTTGGTACCAGTGCTAAGCGCAGCTTGTTTTCTACCTCTTTCAACCTGGCCTCAATCGCCGGACGTTCGGTGGCTGCCATATCGGCTAGTTCGGGATCATTAAGTGCTTCCAGGTCGTCCTCCAGCAGCTTTCGCAAATCATACAGTTCAATGAGCGGCTGCATTTCAGTCTGACGCTTGGCATAGGGAACATATTCGGGCGTGCCAAACAAGCTGCTATCGGTTAGCTTACGCTGAACCTCGGCATACTCGGTACGCAGTTTGTGTT
>DASVGB010000020.1:0-2993 GCA_036379755.1 Candidatus Saccharimonadia bacterium
CGCTGCCATATCAGGCTTAGTAAAGAGCGTTGTATCCAAAACTGAAGCGATTCCTACGATAACCGCATATACAGCTGCCGGCTTCATATTAAGCTTGAACCCATCCCATGCCCGGTTAATGATACCGTCAATCCCCGGCCAGCTGTCATTGGCGGGTGCGGCGCTCGGAGTATTCATCGCAATAATTCCTAGTTATTGCCTTAGTATGACAAGAGTAGAAAGCAAACGTCAAGCTTAAAGCTCGCGCAGAACCTGAATGTCTGCACCGAGACTGTTGAGCCTGGCATACAAATCCTCATACCCGCGATTTATCGAATACACATTACGCAAAATCGATGTCCCTTGTGCCGCCAGCATGGCAATTAAAATAATGGCGGCTGGACGCAAGGCCGGTGGACAAATGACTTCTGCAGCTCGCAATTTTGTCGAGCCATTCACGAATACCCGGTGCGGATCGCCAAGAATAAGCTCGGCGCTTAGCTTAGTTAGCTCCATATAATAGATAGCGCGGTTTTCGTATGGCCAATCGTGAATCAGTGTTTGACCCTTGGCCTGGGTAGCGATGGGCACAAAGAATGGCAGGTTATCCATATTCAATCCCGGATAAATGCTAGGATGAATTTTTTCCTCCAGAGCGGTCAGCTTAGAGGGAAATGTCTCAAGATCAACCAGCCACGTATAGCCGTTGGCTGCCGGATACTTGGCGCTGCGCTTATACTGGAAGCCCATTTTTTCCAACTTGAGCAGCTCCAGTTCTAGAAACTCTATCGGGCAGCGCTTAATCGTAATCTGCGATTTAGTCATGATGGCCGCTGTTAAAAACAGCATTGATTCAATCGGATCTTCGCTGATGCCGTAGGTGACCGGTTTATTAATTGATGGCTTGCCCCAGACCCGCAAGGTGCTTGTTCCAATGCCTTCAATACGAACGCCCAAGGTCTGCAGGAAGACGCAGAGATCCTGCACCATATAATTCGCCGAAGCAAATTTAATGGTAGTAAGACCGGGCAAGCGGGCCGCCACCATTAAGGCGTTTTCGGTAACGGTATCCCCCGATTCATACAGCACGACCTCGGCCGCTTCAAGCTGTCCGGCACTCACGGCATAACTATTGGTTTTAGCTTCAATCGCCACTCCAAACCGCTCAAGTGCATAGAGATGAGGTCGTACCGTCCGGGCTCCCAGGTGGCATCCGCCGGCTTGAGGAAGACTAAACTCATCGAGCAAATGCACCAGCGGGCCAAGCAACAGTAAAACACTCCGGGTGCGAACAGCTGCTTTGACATTGATGCTTTCCATTTTAAGCCGCTTCGGCGGAGTAATAACTACGTCGTTACCCTGCCATTTAATCTGGACGCCAAGGCTTTCTAAAACCTCAATGACCCGGTTAACCTCCTCAATCCGCGGCATTCGTTTCAATGTCGTAGTATTTTGATTCAGCAGTGCCGCGCATAGCATCACTACCGCTGAATTCTTAGAGGTATTGGTGGTCACGGTTCCTGACAATTTGCGGCCGCCTTCAATTTTGAAATTCAAGCCATAGCTAGACAGGGCAATAATTTCGGCGTCAAGAACTTCACCCATTTTAACTAGCATTTTGGTACTAATATTTTGATCGCCCTTTTCCATCCGCGCGACCGCACTTTGGCTGGTGCCTAATAATTTAGCCAAGGCCGACTGGGTAAGCTGTTTGGCTTCACGCAGCTCAGTGATACGCTGGCCAATTTTTATGGTTTCTGGTGAAGTTGTGGGTTTAGCGATAACCGGAGCAGCCATAACACGCCCTTCATATTAACGTCATTCATATCATATATGAGATTCAATATGCTTGTAAACCCAACTTTCCAAAGATTTAGCTAACGACCCTTAACAATTGCCCCTTCCCATGGCTCTAGATGCAGAAGCCCTTTTACCGTCTCACCCTGCCGCTTTCGCTGCGTACCAAGTACAATCTTACCGCTAATGTTTTTTATCTCATGGTGGTAGTTAGAAAAGTTCATTGCCACTACGGTATTCTTACCGCGCTTCCACGCCCATACGGAGTCAACGGTTGGCAGGCTTTCATAGGAACCCGCATACAAGTCCGGTTCACTCTGACGCAACGCAATCAAGTCTTTGCTAAACTGCAGGGTTGAATCTTTTATATGCATCTGAGAATCAACGCTGCGGACACGAAGATCGCCATATGGCAACCAAGGCCTAACATTTTCATCGGTGAATCCGGCTCCATGCTGGTTTTTCCACGGCATGGGTGTCCGTGCCCGATCTCTCCCCCCATTAACCGGCCAGTACTTGCGCCCCTGCGGATCCTTGAGCCGCCAGGGAGCGATGTAGACATCTTCCATGCCCAATTCATCACCATAGTACAGCACTGGTGTGCCATGTAGTCCTAAAAGCATCATTAGGGCAATCCGGTGCTTGTGCTCATCGCCAGCCGCCCAGCGCGATGCCATACGCGGTTTGTCGTGATTGGATCCGGTCCAGGCGGGCCACTGATTCTGCATGAAAGCCGCCTCGGTTTTTTCAACCAGATCGCGTAACTGCGTGGCCTTAAAAGGGGCATCAACAAACGCTAAGTTGAATACTAATTGCAGCTCATCCTGCTTGCCGTAAAAGCCGGCCAGCACCTTCATGTCGTAAACCCGATTGCTTTCACCTAACAGCAAACGATCGCTTGAGTACTCATCGGTGGTCAGCCGCCAACGCTTTAAAATGGCATGAACCTCAGGTTGTGAAGTATTGTAAATCGGCCGCTGGCGGTACAGGCGAATTTCTGGCTCATCGGTCTTAATGCTCTTTGGATTATCTCGAAAACTTATGTCTTTAATAATCATATTAAAGACATCCAAGCGGAAGCCCGCTACGCCTTTATCCAGCCAGAAGCGCATAATACTATCAAACTCTTTTAGAACCTCGGGATTGCGCCAGTTAAGGTCGGGTTGAGCTTTAAAAAAGTTATGAAGGTAGTATTGGCCGGTAGCGGAGTGGTATTC
>DASVGB010000021.1:0-2597 GCA_036379755.1 Candidatus Saccharimonadia bacterium
AGCCCTTCGGCAGCCAGGATCGGCTTTCAAGCCAATTGTGTACGCTCGGGCAATTGAGGATAAAACGATTACGGCGGCAACCGTGCTTAAAGACAGACCTCGCACGTTTGCAGCCAATTACCGTCCCCAAAATTATGATCGCAAGTTCCGAGGAGACGTGTTAGTGCGGCGGGCTCTCGCAAACTCGTTGAACGTACCGGCCGTGGAAGTTATGGAAAAAGTGGGAACAAATAATGTCTTAACTATGGCGGGGAATATGGGTATTACAACCCTAAAAAGTGTTTCGGATTACGGCCCATCCCTTGTACTCGGGACGGGGGAAACCCGCCTAACGGAGTTAACGAGCGCATATGGAGTATTTGCTAATGGCGGTAAAAGAATTCCGATAACGACAATAACCAAGGTTCAAAACAAGCAGGGGAAAACTATTTTTCGTAACAGGCAAAAATCTACCCAAGTAATTAATCCGGCTGTTGCCTTTATTGTATCTTCAATCCTTTCGGACAATGCTGCCAGGGCCGAGCTTTTTAGTAACCGGCTCAACGTCAATCGTCCGGCGGCGGTTAAGACCGGCACAACTGAAGATTATCGGGATGCATTAACCGTTGGCTATACACCCAGCGTGGTGGTTGGTGTGTGGGTAGGGAACAACGACAACACACCCATGGACAATATAGCGGGCTCTCTTGGTCCCGCACCGGTGTGGCGATCCCTTATTGAGCGTTATAGTAAAGGGTTGTCGTCTGAGTCATTCAAGCCTCCCGGCAACGTTGCCGCTTTGTCGGTCTGCCGCAGTAACGGCTTGAAGGCGTTGCGACCGGGCGCCGCCACCTACACTGAATATTTCCTTGAGCGAACTGAGCCTACGCAATCCTGCAATGTTCCGGCGCCAGCACCTAAGCCCAAGAATGATAAAAACGACGTCATTAAGCCAAAAGAAGAAGAAAGGCCAGGCGAAGAACCCTTGGATGACACCCCTGTGGAACCAACACCGTCTCCTACGCCTGAGCCAACTCCGACACCCCTACCTCCGCCACAACCACCAGTAACGCCCTAGAATCCGTATCGTCTTTCGGCAAACCTATATACATCATTGACCATTTTCTTAACTTCCAACTCGGCTAAATCATTGCCAGAGTTGACGCGGTGCATCCCTGGCGGCTTATAGTAAATATTCTCGCACATCAATCCTCCGATTATAACGACTGGATGGGTGTAGATGATTTCCCGAATCGCTGCAGCGCCGAAGCGATTCATATTGAATTGGCACATTCCTACAACTTGATGCTTGGGGAAAAGTTCATCATTTATGCGGGCTTCGTATTCTAATAAGTGCTCAGTTTCGGTATGACTATCATCCGCTAATTGCCAGGTCATTTCCGCACAACCTCGAACAGCCCTAAAGCCTTTTGATGTTGCTTGATGTGAGGCTTCAGCAAATACTTTTATGGTTGTATCGGGACTGAAAGAACCATTCTCCAAATACGATCCGTCCTTTGTGCCTAGAACAAGCTGCTCGGTTTCCAGCATATTTTCAGTAGTAATACCGGCGTGCTCCAAGGCCTGGAGAACAGCTTCGGGCGTATTGTCGTCGCTTATGTAAATACATTGATCGTGCTTGCGTAGCCCGGCCTCAATAAATGCTGCAGCACTCGCTAAACCTTCTTGGCTATCACGATAGAGCAGGCATACATGGTCGTGTACTTCCACATTTTGGATTGTCTGGAGAAAACGCTTATTTGGCCGTGGGATCTCGTGTAATATATTTTGCACCAACTTATTGTAGTGGGATTGCGGCATGCTTACTGCTGCTGGATTGAACAAAAAAACTGTATGAAAATATCGTATTTTTAGTTACTGCCACAATGCTATCGGGGGCTTGTCTTGGGGCCGCATTTTTACAGCTTGCTGCTCTTGTCATCCAAATGTAGCTATGATTTGTATTGGTTCATATGCTGATTTGCTATACTTTCTTTATTGATAAGATAAAAGCAGGAATATTCGATGGCAAAATCGACAAAAGTAATGAATCACGGTTCATTAGGCGGCGTATTTTTAGCTACCTATATTGGAGCGGCGGTATATTTTCTGCAACATACTCAAGGCTTTTGGGGGACCATCTGGGCGCTTATTGAAGCACTATTTTGGCCTGCATTTATTATCTACCACGTGCTCACTCAGCTTCAGGTGTCGTCGCTCTAACGATCTGATTTTTGCTACCATATACCTATGAGATACGCTGCATTGCTTCGAGGTATTAATGTAGGCGGCAAGGCTAAAGTGGCAATGCCGAAACTTAAAGCAGTTTTTGAGACGCTCGGTTGTACCGACGTGATAACGTACATAAATTCGGGTAACGTAGTATTCCTTGACGGGCGCTCATCGAAAGAACTGGTGCCGCTGATTGAGTCCGCTATTGCCGAAGAGTTTAGGCTAGCTATTCGCATAGTCTTGCGAGATTCAATGGCAATTACCAAGCTCTGCAAGGAAATACCATCTAGCTGGACAAATGATAGCGTGCAACGAACCGACGTATTATTCCTATGGGAAGAAATTGACGATCCAGCCATTTTACAGAAAATTACCATTAACCCGGC
>DASVGB010000022.1:0-2149 GCA_036379755.1 Candidatus Saccharimonadia bacterium
GAGCATCCGGAACCGAGTCCGGAAGAATTGATCATTGATGGGCTTGCGGAGACGGTTGAGCCAAAAGAAACGGCGTTTTTCAGTGTAATTGGCCGGGAGTTGGGCCTAACGCCGGAAGAGACCGCCACGCTTGAGGGCAGGCTCTCGGAGCGACCCGGATTTCTCGTAGATCTGTATGCCGAGCAGCAATATCTAGCGACGCATGTAGGCGAGACCATCCCGAGCCGGCAGGACTTAACCAAATATCAGCCGGAAATTCAGGCCTGGCTTAATGATTCGGAGCGCTCAAATCGTGAATCCAGAATTCATGGCCCGGCACATTTTATGCGGGTGCTTATTGATACAAAATTACTTTCATGCCTTATTGAACCGCAGCTTCCCGCAAAACTTTCAGAGTTAAGCGTTAAGGATGTCCCGGAAGCATATGATCACATGGTTTCGACCATCGATCATGAAGCATTGGCGGCCTTTGCGATTGGCCACGATTGGGCGCGGCATGATGACGAGTCCGAAGATCCGGATCATGGAGCGCGGGCGGCCGAGTCACTGGAAGATCCGAACGTATTCCCTGACTTGGAGGATGCGTCCCGTATTCTGGCACAAGCGTTAATGACGGGGCATTCAAGGGAAGACGAACCGACCGATGTGGCACTGGAAGACCGAGTTGCGAGGGATGCTGATCTCCTGGATCGGCATCGCGACTACGAAGGTCCTGACCCTCAGTTCATCCGTCTGCATGCAACGGCACGCATTGACGCTGTTGCCTTCACCCTTGCTGTCATGAGTGACTTTTTGATCGAGCAGAAGCAGGAGGACCAAGTTGAGGCTGTACTGAAGACGGCTGGAGCGTTGGGCATCGTGAAACCCGAAGAGGCGCGCCGATAGCTAGTAAATTGAGTGTAATTTGTTATTATAATTCGGCTGTTCCAACTTCAACCGCTCCTTGGAGGTTCATCCCAATGGAATTGCGTATCGCTCAGCAGCAGCGCTTGCCGCTGTGGGTTCATGCCTGGCAGTCGGCCGCATTGGTGGTTGCCTGGCTCGCCGGATCGGCCCTGGTGCTGCCGTTTCTGGTCATTCTGGCCGAAGTCCAGCCTTCAGCCGATATCTACAACGCGGGCTTGGTTGCCATGATCATCGGTTACGGCATTGCCACCACCTTCTACGCTCGGTGGCTGCATCGACGTGGGACCGTTGCCGGCGCCATAGCGCTCTACATCCTGGTGGCTCTCTACGCCATGGGACAGATCCCGCACCTCGTCCGCATCGTGACATGACCAAAAGACCAGCGCCTCCACCAACCACCCCGGCTGCAAGAGCGGACTGCTGCCGGGGCTTGGGGTGAAGGGAGTACCGTCCTTTCACCCCCGTAACCTTGTTAATATCAGCCGATTTGCTATGATGAAGCCATTGAAAGTTCAATAGGGCAGCAATCGGGAGGTAACGGCCCCGTAGTCCCGCCGCCGGTGGCGTTCCATCGGCACGCAAAGAGCCCCTTAACTAAGGGGAAGTTTGGTGGAACCGCCCGGTATGAATGGGTCCAAACGCGCATACCTATGCGTGTTTTTTGTTATCTAAGAGGAGAAGAAAAATGGCTGAAGCAAAGCAAGCCGCACAATTCGAGGAAAACCTGCATGCCATGCGCCATTCGATGGCCCATATTTTGGCGACCGCTGTCCAAGAGCTCTATCCGGGGGTAACGTTCGGTGTTGGACCGGTAATTGAAAACGGCTTTTATTATGATTTTGATCTGAACGATGCGCTTACCCCTGAAGATCTGCCTAAGATCGAGGCCACAATGAAAGAAGTCATTAAGGCTGGCGAGCGGTTTGAACACCAAGATATGGCTATCGATGAGGCCATCGCTTACTTCAAAAAGCGGCGGCAGCCGTACAAAGTGGAGCTTTTACACGATTTGAAGGTTCACGGCACTACGGTGGCCAAAGACATCAATCGAGATCAGCTGGGCATTAAAAATGAAGAAAAAATTACAACAGTTAGTCTCTATACTAATGGTAATTTTACCGATTTGTGTCGCGGCGGCCATCTGGAAACCACTAAACAGGCAGGAGCTTTTAAACTTACTAAAATTTCTGGAGCCTACTGGCGAGGGAAGTCGGAAAATCCGCAAATGCAGCGGGTCTATGGC
>DASVGB010000023.1:0-6553 GCA_036379755.1 Candidatus Saccharimonadia bacterium
GTAAACGGGTCCGCCATATTGCCCGCCGGATGTATGACATTGTGGCTGGCTATACCAACGGCAACCTGTTGATTGCGGCCGGTGTTGGCATTCTGACCAGTGCCTTACTGGTGGCGTTTGGTGTCCCCTACGCTATCCCGCTCGGCATTTTTAGCGGCATAATGACGCTCATTCCGATTGCCGGCATGATTATTGCAATGATCGCCATTGGCGGCGTAGCACTGTTTACCTCGGTAACGGCCGCAATTGTGGTGGTTGGTTTCTTGTTTTTCTATAGCATTATTGACGGCAATATTGTGCGGCCGCTGGTATTTGGCCGGACCATTCAAATGTCGCCCTTAATGATTCTTTTAGCGATTTTATTTGGTACCGCCTTTGGCGGACTGATTGGGGCGTTAGTGGCAATCCCAGTTACCGCGTGTTTGGGCGTACTGTTTGAACAGGTTGTTGATGACCTGGAATCCCAAGCCAAGCACCCGAAAGAGGCCTAGGTTCGCCGGTTAGCTTGTTTGAGGGCGTCGGTACCAGCGCGGTCCGCTAGGTGTGTCATCGAGTTCAATTCCTTGGTCTTTCAATAGTGAGCGGGCATGATCAGAAAGTTCATAGTCTTTGGCCTGGCGAGCACCTTCGCGCTCCAAAATAATAGCTTCCTGTTCCGGTGTAATATTGAGGCGCTTGGAGAGACCCAATCCGAACAGTGCGTCAATCTGCCCTACCTGTTCAGCGGTTGGCATAACCAGGTTGGATTCAAAATCATCAAGAAGCTGGCTCATAATGACCATAGCCTCCGGCGTATTCAAATCGTCGCTCAGTTTTGCCAGGATGTCACGGCAAAAGTCGTGAAAGCTGTCATCGCTTAAGGTGCCGGCACCGGCTTGAAACTGACCGTCGGCCCAGGCTTGGAGGCGATGGAGGTAGTTGGTAGCCGCATCTAGGGCGTCCCAGGTAAAATTCTGCTGGGTACGGTAGTGGCTTTGCAGATACAACAAACGTAAAGCCATTGGATCGTAGCCTCTGGCGGTCACCTCGTTCAGGGTGTAGGTATTTTCCAGCGACTTGCTCATTTTGTGGCCATCTACCAGCAGGAATTCAATATGCATCCAATAATGTGCCAGCGGGGCACCATTATGCGATGCTTCGCTTTGGGCAATCTCATTGGTATGGTGGGTGCCAATGTGGTCGACGCCGCCGGTATGAATGTCGATAGTGTCGCCAAATTCAGCTTCAATAATCGCCGAGCATTCCAGGTGCCAGCCGGGGAAGCCTTCGCCCCAGGGGCTCTCCCAACGCATAGCATGATCTTCAAAACGGCCAACGGTAAAGAACCACAAGGCGAAATCTTGAGGATGGCGCTTATCAGGATCGGTCACCACCTCGGCGCGAACTCCTACCTGCTTCTCCTTGAGGTTTTGGCCGCTGAGCTTACCATAATCCTTCAGCTTGGTGGTATCAAAATAGATGGCTTCTTCAGTTTGATAGGCAAACCCAGTATTTATTAGCTCCAAAATCATGGCAATTTGTTGCTCGATGGTTTCAGTAGCTTTGACATAGCGGGTAGGTTCTAGCACGTTAAGACGGTTCATATCGTTAAAGAAGGTCTCGGTATAGTACTGGGCGACCTCCCAGACATCTTTGCCTTCCTTGGCCGCCCGTTCTTGGAGTTTGTCATTGCCATGGTCGGTGTCGCCGGTAAGATGGCCAACATCAGTGATGTTCATGACGTGGTGGATGTGGTTGTCTTCCGCCAGTAGCACCCGCTTAAGGGTGTCATTAAAGACGGCATTTCGCAGGTTGCCAATATGATAATAGTGGTAGACCGTCGGACCGCAGGTATACAGGCTGACGTGTTGAGGCGTTATTGGCGTAACCGCCTCCTTGGTTCTAGTTAGCGTGTTGTAGAGCTTCATAGTCCTGTATTTGCTTAGTTAACTCAGTAATAAATGCGGGTTTTACTTCAGAAATTGGCGTGTCATTCACTTGGCAGCCGGCTGCACGATCGTGACCGCCGCCGCCAAAGGCTTTACAGGCCTTAGCGGCTACCGGCATTGAGGCGCGGGTGGAAATCTTGATCTTATTATTTTGGCCGCCATAATGACGCATTACCACCGCCACCGCTACGCCCAGTGTGTTCTGCATATCATAAATCACCAAATCGGCCGGATCATGCATTTCGGCATAGTGTTTTAACTCCTCCGGCGTTACCACAACCAACGCGATTTTACCGTTGGAATGCAGCTCCATGCGCGACAGCAACCGCCCTTTTAGGTTGACCAGCTCAGGAGTTAAGCGATCGCTCGCCCGGTAGGCTTCGTGAATCTCATACATGTTGGCACCTAAATCAATCAAGTCGGCGACGGTCCGGAAGGTTCCGGAGCCGACGGTAGCGATGGAGAGGTTACGGGTATCGGCTAAAATGCCGGGTACCATCAGACTGGCAGCCTCTTTATTGATCGTCCATCCGAGCTGCTTAGCAATGGTTACCAGCACTTCGGCGGTTGAGGTAGCGTGCGGGTCGATCACATCCATGGTTGGAAATGGCATTGGTTCGCGGTTAGGATGATGGTCGATGATCGCTATCGGCTTTTTGATAATTCGCCCTTGGTATTTCTCTAAAGTTCGTGCCAGCTGCTGTGCTCCGCCGGTGTCGACAATAATACTGACGTCAAAATGGTCTGGAAAGATATCGTGTACTCGGTCGGCACCTTCAAAATAGGCCAGGTAGCGCGGTACGGCGTCTTGGGAGTACATAATGACTTCCTTGCCCATGTCGCCAAAAATCTGTTCCAGCGCCAGGCTTGCAGTTAAGCTATCGGTGTCCGGCTTTTCCGGCTGCAGGATCAAGATTGTTGTGGCCTCGGTAACCAGTGCATCGAGAGCGGTTATGGCGGATTCTAAGGTGCTCAAAACGCCTGCCGTTCTTGCAGGGCGCGGCCCAAGGTGATTTGATCGGCATACTCAAGATCGCCGCCTACTGGTAAGCCGCGGGCTAGCCGAGTAACGGTAACTGCGGTAGGTTCCAGCTGTTTGCGAATGTAGAGGGCGGTTGCCTCGCCTTCGGTAGTAGGGTTGGTAGCCAGAACCACTTCCGTAACATCGTTACTTCGCGCCCGTTCAATAAGATCACTAATGCTGAGTTGAGCCGGCCCGATACCGTCCATTGGAGAAATAACACCGCCCAGCACGTGATAAACACCCTCATATAAGCCAGTCTTTTCAATCGCAACTACGTCCAGCGGCTCTTCTACCACCGTAATGATCGACTGATCGCGGCGCAAGCTTTTACAGATTACGCAATGATCGCCTTCACTATAGTTGTGGCATTGTTTGCAGACCTCTAGCTGAGAGCGCAAATTCTGTAACGCCTGAGCCAGTTGAGTTTCCTGGCCGGTGTTATGGCGCAGCAAGAAAAAAGTCAGCCGTTCGGCTGAGCGCGGACCGACTCCAGGGAGCTTGGCAAACTCATCGATCAACTGGGCGATAGAATGCGGGATTGTCTGCATACGGGAAAAACCGCCTAAAGTCCGGGTAGTCCGAGCCCACCGGCTACACTCTTCATTTTGGCAGCCGCCAGTTGTTGGCTGCGGGTAATAGCCTGGGTTACCGCCGATTCAATCCACTTTTCCAATTTTGCATAATCGCCGTCAATCAGCTCTGGCTTCAATTCAACCTTTTTGATTTTTTGCTCGCCATTAATGACCACTTTTACGGCACCGTCGCCGGTTTCAATTTCAATGGTCTCCTTGGCGAGGGCCGACTGGATTTTTTTCAGCTCATACAGGGTTTTGGCTTTATCAAACATCGAAAACTCCTTCTTATCTGCTATTGTAGCGCACTTTACTTCTGGCCGCGAGGTGCCATTAGGTACTGTTGAACGGCGTTGTCGCCAAAAATGCGCTTGGGTCCGGCAGCCGTCCAATGAACCGGAACCTTGGCTACAGACCCCTGTTTATCCAGCTTGCTGATTAACCACACTCTTCCACTGGCCGGTTGAATTGTTTCAAGACGGCGAACTACCACTTCATCTGCCTTGGTATATATCAGACTTGATTCCCCGTAGCCATTAACGCCGCCCTCCTGCCAAACATGAGCCGGCGCCCCGGTTTGGTTGTAGTAGCTAAAATCAAAATATGTAAGCAAAACATCTGAGAGCAGATAATCGCCGGGTTGATACTGCTGCTGTATGTATGCAGCTGCTGAACGCATATCGTGGGTATACTGGGTATGAATGTTGTAGCTGCCTACCCCAAACAGCACCAGCACATAAATTGCCACCGCCAGCTGACTGCGGCGTCCCAGCGTAGTAATCATTAAGGCTAGCAGAATGTAAAATCCCACCGCTGCGTAAATAAAATAGCGTTCCAGATACGGCGATCCGCTGAGTGACGCAGCGTACACCAATACCGGACCGGCAAGTGCATAGACGCCAAATACCAGCAGGTTTGTGCGTTGCCGACCCGCTGCCTTCCAGGCCAGTACCATTAGCCCGATAAACATGCCGCCAATTGCCAGTTTTATCGCCATACTCAGTGTCGGCGGATAGCCATACGCCAAGAACTGCAATAAGGTGTTGGGCAGCGTTGCGGCATCGGCCGAAGGGATCCAATCAAAATACTTTTGGCGCGTTACTTGGCCATAGGCGCTTGGCAACCAAGGCGCAAACAGCAACAGTGCTCCTAGGCTGCTCAACCACCAGCGCGGATTCCACCACCCGCTTTGTTTCTGCCGGTTGGTGTTGAGCGTTACATATACTAAGACTGCCGGGATAATAAAAACACTGTAGTAATGAGTGTACATGGCAGCGGCCAAACTAAGACTAAACCCAATCCACCAGCGAGCCTGGTTGCGTTCCATGGCACGCACCAGGAAGTAGACGGTCAGCAAAACCAGAAAAGCCATGAGGCCATACATCCGAGCTTCCTGGCCATAACGCACCAGCATCGGTCCAAAGCAAACAAACACCGCCGCTAGCTGTGCTCCGCGCTCGTTCCACAGGCGCCGAACCAGACAATAGGTCAGCGGAATAATCAGAAGCGTAGCAACCATGCTTAACGAGCGAACCGCCACCTCGCTGGAACCAAACACGCTAATCCAGTAATGCAGCGCCATATAGTAAAGCGGCGGATGCACATCTCTGGCCGTTCGTTCCAGAATTTCACTTAACGGGAGCTGGGCCATCATAATCGAGAACCCTTCATCGTGCCAGATACTGGCCTTACCTAGGTTCCACCAGCGCACGGCCGCTCCAGCGAGCACTAAAAAAACAACCAGCCCCCATCCCGGGATGATACGTTTAGCGATTTGGTTCATATCGCTGATATACAAACCGTTTGTTCCGGTAAGCGCCGGTTGAACGGTGCCAAATAATAACTATAAGCTCGCCAAGGGTTTGGAACATAGCCGGCCCCATGGTGCGCTCAAAGGTGCCGTCTGGTTGATCATGCCAGTCGTGAATTGCAATCGTATTAATACGATAATTCCGTTGGCGGGCGATTGTTAAAAGCTCCATATCAAACCCCCAACCCAATATCCGCTGTCTGCCGAATAGTTCAGCGGCCACGTCGCTGCGAAACAGTTTAAACCCGCACTGGCTATCGGTAATACCCGGCAAAAGTACCAGACGCACGACCCGGTTACCTACATTAGAGAGCCATTTGCGTAAACCGGTATGACTGGCGTGTAAGTCGCGCACGCCAATAACTACCTCGGGATTGTCCTTGATGAGACCCTGGACAGTATGCAAGTGATGCAAGGGCGTTGCCAAATCGGCATCCATAAACAGCTTAAAGCGGCCACGGGCTTCCATAATCCCGGTACGTACATCGCGCCCTTTTCCAGCCCGAGGCCCGGCATAAACTACCCGAAACTTACTAAATAAACCGGCCTTAGCGGCTGCCAGTGTAGCTGTTTCGTCGGTACCGTTAGCAACCACCACCAACACCTCGGTATCATCATAAGCATGTTTTTTCAGAAAAGCTGACAAACGTATAAGAGTTAATGAAATGCGGGCTGCTTCCTGGTAAGCCGGAATAATAATGCTCAATGCTGGCTGGCTCATGACGCTGGAACGGTATAAATAACAAACAGCTCGCGGCCATCGAAGGTGGAATAATGTGGACTGCGCTGGAGCTTTGGATACTTACGCTCCAAATGCGGTAATACCTCGGAAGTGTCTCCTGAAAGAATGCTAAACTCCTTGGCACCGCTAGGCTCAAGCGGCAACGCCGCAACCGCCTTTGTTTCCAGACGGTGATAGCTGGCTTTTTTATGCGTTAAAAAAGCCACCGGCTTCATGGCATAATCGTCGGCAATGGCATATCGCTTTCCCTTAAACGGATGCGTATTGTAATACTGAGCCAAGCTGGCCGACTCTTCTTGATAGGCCTTATACGTTTCAGGGGAATTAGCCCATGCCACAAAATAGTGCGTGTAGCCTTGATAAACGGTTAGTGTCAACAGTATCACCACCGCTGTGCTTCCTAGCATGCGAGCCGGAGCATTTAAGGGGAAAACGGCTCGCCATTGATCCAGTATGTACAACGTTCCAAGTGCCGCT
>DASVGB010000024.1:0-9434 GCA_036379755.1 Candidatus Saccharimonadia bacterium
GTACTGCGGCACCAAACGGCTATCATAATTATGCAACCGGTCGCGCATAAGATGCTTTTCGGTTGACCACAGCAGGGACGACTCTGAAGGAGTGGGAACAAATGGCAAGAACGGCACCACCTTGCGTAATGACTGCACTGAACTTTCGTGGCGAAGCGTAACCGCCAACAGTGAATCCAGGTGAGGCTTAAGATGTTTTTGAAGCACATTCGGATCATCGAAGTCGCAGATGATTTCCTTGAATAGCCCAGAGGTGTCTCGAGCCCGTTCACGAATTGCCGGATAATTAAGATCAACCAACACGAGACCGTGCAATTCTCGGCCCAAGGTCTTGCTCAGCTTTTTAACGGCCTGCACTAATCCGGGCTCAACATCGTCTATTGCTAAAATGAGATTTTTTTCTTGCACCAGATGAGATTAGCACATTTATGGTCGCTTTCGCTAGACCTTTTTAGACCGGTGGATAGCGATCAATAGCACCGTCATAAAAAGAAGGAGCAAGCTGGCTGCGGCTGCTACTAACACCACTCGATTTCTTCTTTCGATATGATTGTGTCTTGTTACTGCCTGTGCTTTTTTTGGATCCGCCCGGAAAGCATTAGCAGCATAACCGAAAACCGGCGAATGCGTAAAGGATGCCAATACAGGCTCACTTAAAGCGATCCTATCTGACTTACTTTCCGGTTGGATACCACTCCGAAAGCTATCAATTGCAATCAGTTGTTGATCCTGGGACTTATAGATATAGCGGCGAATTTCTCCTGGCGCAATGGTAGCCAAAACACTTGATTCACCTGATAGGTAGGTTGAAATTGCCGTCTCGCCCATAGTATCGGGATTCAACTCGGCAGCGCCAACTTGAAAGGCGCCCGATCCAGTGCCCTTGAGCGTTATTGCATAGTCACCTACTCCCTGACGGGGAATAAAAGCCAGTTGGGGTTTAACCGTGGAACCGGAATAATAAGCTCCGGCGATGCCGATCTTCGAATCATCAATAATCTGCCCGCTGGGGCTAGTTACCGTAAGCGCCACAGGACCGGCGGCATACACGCCCAAAAAGCGTTGTGGCGGCAACAACGGTATGGTCACGTCCGGGACATACTCCCCCATTATGATTTGTAAGATGAATGGTGCAGCGTCAGATACAAGTTGAAGATGACCGACACTAAGCATTAAGCTGCTTTTGGCGGCGGCTTCGAGGCTTGCTTGTAGAACGGTACCGTCACCCATCCCAAACACCGGCGACACAATGCTGCCATGAGGCCACACAATAGCACTGCTATTTACTGCCGCAACGGTTAGCTCCCGAAGAGTGCTGCGATTGGCTGCGCCTACCACATGGAACGCTACTCTCTCCTTGAGCCGGGCAATATCAGCTGGCAGGTTGAGGCTTTCCAGAAAGGGATTTACGGGGTAGCCAGCAGGATAACGGCGCCCAGAAAGATAGTCAAATACCGGCAGCAGCTGCCCTATCGATGGAATGGCCCGTCGAAGCAGCTCAGCCCGCGGAACGGCGATATCAGGATTATTGAGCGCCGAGGCAATAAAATTAAGTAACAAATTATCGGAATCCGGCTTTAACCCGCTAGCCACCCCTCCTTCCCAAACTTCATACGCTGCCACCGAGCCGGCATTCGGTGTACCCAGTTGAATCAGGTTACGAATATCATGATGGTACGCAGTGCTTTGGATGTAACGGCGGGCCACCAGGCCTCCCATGGAATGAGCCACCACATCCACCTGGGAACAATGACATTTTTGCCGAATATCATGCAGTTTCTGAGACAGCTGCGCGGCCGTTTGAGCGTTATCCTGCATCCAGTTATAGGGAAAGACAAACAATGTGGTATCCAAGCTGAAGCCTCGGCTTTGAAGCGCTTGAAGCAACCCGTCATAGGTATGCCTGACTGGATCAAGCACTAGCGGGGTCTGATAGGTGCGATCCCAGAATCCCGTAAAAACTCGCGGAAGCTGAGAAGCCAAGCTTTCCATTGTGGGAAGCGAGCCCAGAATCCCGGGTATGAGCAGAACCGGGCGATACACGCGCGGCAGGCTCAAGCCCTGGATATCGTTGGCCCATAGTCCATTATCGCTCGCTGCCCAGATGCGGTTCGCATGGCGGGCAACGGAGGCTATTTTGACATTCAACAAGCTGCGGGCAGCACTCCCGTCATAGGTAACTAGAAAACGGTATGGAAAGCCAATGCTCCATGCGCCATAGAAGGCCTGATTGCCACTGACTGCTAGCCCCCTTAAATGCATATCATGCCCGTAGAAAGTCCCGTTAATGTTGCCAGGACCGGCAAGCTTATTCCAACTGGCACCGTTGTCATTGGAGCGAAAAAGACCGTCAGCAGAGAGTTGCCAGATTAATCCCTCTTTCACAGCCACTGCAGCGGTAAACAGACCGGCTCCCCTGCCGCCGCCCGACCAACTGGCAGCGTTGTTACTCGATTGATATACCCCTCCAGCAGCCCCGACGTAGAGAGTATGGCTAGCGTAATCATAATCAAACGCCGCAATGTTGTCGCTCGGCAGATTCATATCCTGCGCCTCCCCGCTGGCATCAAACCGCCACACCCTTACCGGTGTGCCTGCTCCATCATACAGTGCGGCATACACGTACTCCTCGGTAGTTTGGAGCGCCGTTACAATCTTCCGCCGGGTTATTGATGCCCCAAACGGCTGCCATGTCATGCCGCCATTATCACTTATATAGATACCGCTCCCGGTGCCGGCATACAGGCGGCCGGCATAGACAAGGTCAAAACTAATTGTGCGAGCCGGCACAGATAAAAGGCCGGGTAGCCAGGTAACGCCCGCATCATGGGAAAGCTGCAGATTGCCATTTACGATAGCGGCCATCTCATGAGAACTACGCTGATTTACTGCTACCACTGATACCGATGCACCGGAAAAGGCTGCAACCCGCCACTCTGATGCCTGTGCTGGAGCCGCCCAGGCAACTGGAACGATACCCACAAGGCCGGCAACAATAAAAAAGGCTCTATGGCTTAACCGCTGATGAAACATGTCCTACAGCCCCTAGCAAACACGCTTCCTTGCTCCCTAGCTTGCCAGCAATGTATTAAATAATGCTTTATACATCACCAGAATAATGATTGAAAGTTCGGTTTTTGTTCGGTATATTACTCACAAGGGATGCTTCTAAAGGAGGTGTTGCGATGGCGGACGTAAAATCAATCAAACGGCTCAGAGTGTATCAAACCAGCCGCGAACTGGAAGATAGCGTGTATATGCTCGTAAAAGCGCTGCCGGAAACCGAGTTTTATGCCCTTGGCAATGACCTGCGCAGAAGCAGTGCCGCCATTTCCCATTACCTTATGCAATGCCATCGTCACTATAGCCATAATCTCAAACTTGAAGCGCTCCATCTTGCACGGACGGAAGCAGAAACCTTGCAGAACCTATTGCTCAGCCATGACGCCAAAGGGTACGGCTCAACCGATCATTTGGGGGATGCCTGCATCAGCGTTATAAAGCAGTGCTGGGGGCTTATAAAGTACTTCAAGCAGCGCCAGGCTGAACAGAGCATTGCGGCCAGCGTTAGGGCCAGTGATGAGCTGGTAGCCTCGCGCAGCTAGTTTCTGCATAATGTGCGACCTCCTGCCATTCGGGTTTTTGCTAGCCCGAAAGATCATTGTTGAGCGGTTGTCCCCATTTGTGGTAACTTTTCCACTGCACTTTTTACCAGTCATATAGCTACATGTTGTCATACATTTGAAGAAAAGGGTTTACAAGCAAACGTCCAAGCATTACTATTAAAAACGTGGTAAGGAATGCTCTCGGAACGATATCGCGATAGCGCTCATCGAACCGGGGGCTTTTTATTGAAAGCTACCCTATGAAATGCCCCTATTGCCGAGCTGAATCAACCGATGTCTTTAATTCCCGTCCCACTAAGTTTGGAAACCAGATTTGGCGGCGGCGGCGATGTTTGTCTTGCAGAGAGTCATTTACCACCTATGAGACAGCCGATCTTGGCTTTATAACCATCTGTAAGGCGTCCGGCAAACCTCAGCCCTACTCGCGGGCCACCCTGTTTGCCAGTGTCTTTGAAGCGTTTTTACTGACTCCGCAGAAGCAGATCGAGGTTGATGCTGTAACCGATACGGTTGAGGCCAAGTTGTTAGACCTGCAACAGCCAACAATTACTTCGAGCGAAGTCGCTGAAGTCGTGCTGCAAACCTTAAAACATTACAACACCTCGGCATTTATACGCTATTTATCTAATCAGACAGATTTGGTGAATGAGGCCCAGTTACGCAAGGAGCTGAAAAAATATTAGCAACAAGCGAGCGAGCACCGGAAAAGTGCTCGCTCGCTTGATTTTATCTGTTGCTATCTTACCCACCAAGTTGTGGGTAGCGCTTAGTTCTGGCTTTTATCTGATCGGTTTTCTGGCTCTTTGCGGGTTTGCTCGCTGTCTTCGACAATAACTTCCTGGTCTTCTGCTACGCCTTCGGGCAGTTCGCTCTCAACAGCCGCATCAAGTTCCTCTAACTCCTCATCACTGCGCGGGGCCACAACCGTCGCTACCAGCGTTTCGGGCGGGGTGAGGACTTCTACGTTTGCCGGGAATTTCAGGTCGCCAATGGTAATATTTTTATCAAAATCATCTAAGACCGAGATATCAACCTCAATACTTTCGGGTAAATCAGCTGGAAGGGCTTCCACTTCGACAGTTTCAATCGGACGAGTTAAGGTTCCTTCCTGCTGGTAAACAGCGGTGGACTCACCAATAACGTGCAGCGGAATTTCAGCCTTAATCTTTTCATCCATGCGTATCAGGAAGAAATCGGCGTGGATAATGTGGCCGGTGCGGCTATCGAGTTGAACATCGTGAATAAGGGCATTGTTAAGCTTACCGTCGTCCAGTTTTAGGCTAACGATGCGATTGCCGCCGGCTTGAGCGTACACCTGTTCAAGTTCTTTGGCAAGCACGGTTACGGCGATGGCCTTGGAGCCATGGCCATACATAATTGCTGGGGTATTACCGGATTTGCGCAGATTCCGGTTGGTTTTACGAACCGAGTCGCGGCTTTGGAGCTGAATAGTGATTTTATCGGCCATGATTCTCCTTCTTGATTCTAGCGCTTCTTAATCGGTGACAGATTTCCAGATGCAGGCGCAACTGACACTATACCGCAGCATTACCAGATGAGCAAGGTGCTGACTCGGTTTGAACATTCCACTACCGGCAGAAAACAACTTGCTTCGTAGGCTGCCCTGCCGCTCGTAAAAATCTTCAAACCGAGTTCGCTCTGCGCGCGCTCGGGTTAGCGCTTCTTGCTGAAACCGGTACGCTTGCGGCTAATATAGCGATGGAATTCGGCTATTTCATCTGCAGAGATGGTTCCCATGGAAGCAAATTTGGCCTCCTCGGCTGAACGCAGGTCGGTCTTGGAGCGCTTAGTGGTTTTACCGCTGGTGGCAACGGTTGCCAGCACCGGCAGTGAACACTCATGGCAGTTGAGCTGGACGAAGCAATACTGGTTCAGCTCACCAAGATAGCGGATATCATCAAGGCAGTAGCTCGTATCGCATGAAGGGCACTTATAGAATTCCTGCAGGTTATTAATAATGTCCTGCAAATGTCTTCGACTCATACGTATCCCCTTCGTTACATCACCATTATATCTGGTGTCCGAGCGTTTTGGCAATGCGTGTTGAGCTTACGCGGGGCGGCGGCTGCCTATCCGTATCAAACTGGCGATCAGTACTACCATCGTAGCCAATAGAACGATGAGCGCTACGAGTTTGGTGAAACTTTGCGTCTGCAGAGCCACTACCCCAAACGTAACCGCCAGCATATAGAGCGATAGGACGGCCCCGCGCTGCGACAGACCAGCCTTGAGCAACAAATGGTGTAAATGCTCCCGGTCAGAGGTAAAAGGGTGCACACGGCGACGCAAACGGCGAACCACCGCCCACATGGCATCAATAATAGTGAATCCAAACACCAAGCTAAGCGTTGCCAGTTTCCCTCCCGAATAGATTGCCAGCAACGCGAGGGTCAGCCCCAGGAAATAGGCGCCGCTATCCCCCATAAAAATTTTAGCGGGAAAGAAATTGAATGGCAGAAACCCAAGCGCAGACCCAGCCAGAATAATCGCAAGCAAGGCAACTAAGGGCTGGTTGACTTCCGGGCTGATCGCCAGAGCAAACAGAATGATCGCAGCAATTGCTGACACGCCGCCGGCTAACCCATCAAGCCCATCGAGAAAGTTAACGGTATTCACCATGCCGACAATCCACAGAATACTTAATGCGTTGGCAATGGGCGTAATGTGAAAATGAAGAATTCCCCAATCAACCGCAAAACGGCCGGCAGTAAGGTCGATAACACCTCCCAGGGGATTTGTGATGGAAACAATGCCGATGCCACCCGCTAAAACAACACAGGCCGCCAGAAACTGCCAAAAAAGCCGGATTTTAGCGCTGAGCCCACGCACATCATCAATCGCCCCCAGGACCGCCAGCATAATGCCTCCAATAAGCAGGGCTGCCAGTTGGCGGTTCATTGGCAAAAAGGTTAGCGCGCCTATCACAAAACTGGCTACAATCGCCAATCCTCCCAGGTAAGGCACTACCCGATTATCAAGCGCATGCGACTTTATGGCAACCGGTTGGGCGACGATCTGGTAGCGGAGAGCCAGCATGCGGACGAACGGCGTTAACAGCAGCGCGAGGCCAAAACTTACTAAGAATGCAACGAGATAAATCATTTGCGCCGAGACTTTACGGTAACATTAAAGCCCAGATAGCGGCCAAGCATCAGGCGGGTTTGGGAATCAATCGCGGCCAGCGCGTTAAAGACAATGCCGGTGATCGGAAACAACAGCCACTGAGCCACCATCGCTAGGCTGCGCCGATGACCGTAACGCTCCGGCCGTGGGGGCAGCGAAATAATACTGATGGATGCCATTACAAACAAACCGATGAGCGCAATACTTTGAAGGTGGCTGGCGATTACCGGCAGCTCATGTGCTAATCCATACTGGCTGAACTGAGGATTAAGAAAGAGCGGCAACCAGGCAACAAACGTAATCAAGAGAACGGCCGTCGCCCAACTGATATGCCCCTCTAATAGGCGTCCGGTTTGAATCAGTTTGCTGCCTAACGGTATTTTATTGTTGCGAATGCAGTTGCGGACAACAAAACTAAAGTCGGAGATACCGTAAGCCCACCGCCGTAACTGAATATATTGAGCCTTAAAGGTTTTGGGGTAGGTTTCAGCCAGTACGGCATCCTGATAAATCGGGATATACAACGGAACGACGGCGTAATCGCCATTAAAAATAAAATAGCTGCGCCAAAACTGGTGGCCATCCTCCACCGGCGAGGTAACGCTCCAAAAGTCGGTTTCAATCAAGGCGCGCAACGGTTGGGCATGCGACGAAAAGTTGCGCAGCCGATGCGGGCGCATCATCTCCATGATCTGATAAAACGAATTGCCAGCGGCAATCACCCGCATCGGCGCCGGCGCATCCCATATATTGTTCAAAAACATCGGTATCGGCTGGTATGATTTATGAACGCGGTTAGGATCCAATGCATATACATAGGTAAGGTAGGCAAAATACTGGGGATCCGGCTTGTTGTCAGCATCAAGCGTTGTCACCACCACGTGTTCGGGATCTATCCCCCGCTCAATAATGTCCGCCGTTGCCTGGCGGGCCGCATAGGTAATGTTCGCTCCTTTGCCCCGCAATTCTCCCGGCCGGTTATCGGGGTGCATAATAGCCGATGCGTAGTTGAAACGCTTGCCATAGCTTGCAATCAAATCTTCAGCAGTCTCCTTCACCGCCTGCCCGCCACGTTCTTCGTAAGCGATAACCACAATCATCCGCTCGGACGGATAGTCAGCCTCCAAGAGCGATTTCACAGTCGGCTCGAGCACGTCACGCGATTCATTATAGGTCGCAATAATAACCAGATGACAAATGCTGCTGGGCGGCATAATAGCGGTTTGGTGTGATTCAATCTCTTTTAATGAGGATAGATCGGACAATGCCTGCACATAGCCGCGACGCTGCTTAGTGTGACTTCGATTCCAAAAGAAGCGCCGCTGAACCTTAGGGTAGCGCCGCAGAAGGTCTTGAATGCGACGGTCGATGGCTTTAATATGCTTTTCCGGATCTTCCAACCAGTTCAAGCGCTCCCGCCAGTTCAAGGCTTGATGGTCGCGCAGACGCCGATACCCGCGCACTAAATAGGTGCTCATCCGCAAAGCCTTGAGCAGCCAGAACAAGTCGAATGCGATGATGAAATACGACACGTAAATCGGCAAGAAGAAGCTTAAAATAATCGGGCCGATAAGCAGGGTCCAGGTAATGGCTCCGGGTATAATTTCCAACATCCGGATAAACCAGCGTTGGTCCGTAGCGTAGCGGTATTTAGTTCGAACGGCTTCGGTCATATAATCGCGGCAAACTCCGAGCCAATTACCAGACACAGCAAACCGACCGCAACCGCCCCAATAAGCAAGAAAAAGCTGGTTAAGCGGTTACGCTGGAAGCTCTGTCCGGCTAAGAGCGCATTAATAATGGTTACCGCAAAACCAAAGGCTGCAATCCGGTAGTTTTGATACCAGGGCCCCACTTGATCAAACCCGATTAAGCTCAAATAATGAACCGGTACCGGATAATCGACTTGATGTACCTTCACCAGCATAACGCCCAGCGTTAAAATATTCAGTACCAGGCTGATCCCCAGCGCCGTCAGAGAAACCGGATCCTTCATCATGGGATGTTGGCGCAGATCACTAAGGTTAAGGCGTCGGAGCACCTGCAGCGGTGCATTCAAATTCATGGGGCCATTATAGCACTTTTTATCTGGGAAAGGGCCTATGGTTGGAACTCAGGCGCTCAGGAAATGTACTCAGGCGCTCTTTTCTCTTAATGCACATTTGTAACATAATGGAAGAAATGTGCATTAAGAGAAAAGAGCATTGGAGCCATCACCCGGGCAGTCAGCCATCAGCTAGCCAGAGAAGGTGATTTTTGATTTAATACCAGGGTCCCTATGCCGATGTAGCTCAGTTGGTAGAGCAATGCTTTCGTAAAGCAGAGGTCGGCGGTTCAAATCCGCCCATCGGCTCCATTCGGTACAGTAGAAGCATGCGGGTATAGTTCATCGGTAGAATGCGACCTTCCCAAGGTTGAGAGGCGAGTTCGATTCTCGCTACCCGCTCCAATTACATTTCATTTTCTCCTCCACCATAATCTTTCCAATTTCATCAATGGCTGCGGGACACCAGGAGTCTTTAGTAAATGTAGTAAATTGTTATGAAGCGGCTTTTTGCAGAACTTGGCGCGACAGAACGCGCGGGGCCAGGAGTAAATACGCAAGGGCCACAACCACAACCACCCCGCCAAAAACTTTAATGGCCGTAAAGTTGTTCGAGTAAT
>DASVGB010000025.1:0-2529 GCA_036379755.1 Candidatus Saccharimonadia bacterium
AGTATCATGGCTGATTTTTCCAATTACTGCCTCACCGCCCCCAGCAAGACTTTCCAGCAAGATACTACGGTGATTTTCCTGCTCCAGCGGGGCAATCGTAATACGCAGTCTTCTAGCCGGCAGTTTAGCCGCTCCCTGCCCGGGCCATTCAATCACCACGATAGCGGTGGGATCCTGCGTAACCTCATACAATTCTTCAGTGGCAATATCGTGCCCCTTCAGTCTATAAAAATCAAAGTGATGAAGGCTGCTGCCATCTTTTAGGGGATATGCCCGACTCAAGGTAAAGGTAGGGCTGGAGACCTCGCCGCTAAAGCCAAGTCCCGCAGCAATTCCTTGTGTTAGAGTAGTCTTTCCGCTCCCGACGTCGCCCTTCAACTCAATCACGTCCCCTCCCTTTAACTGGGTGCCGATTATCTGACCGAGACGAATGCTTGCCCCGGAGCCGGTAGTAGAGGTTGAATATGTCGTAGCGGAATTCATAGAGAGCATACCCTATAGTAAGGACTGCCAGGCTGATAATCAACCAGGTGCCGGGCTGGAGATTGCGAGAGGCGGCTACTGGCAGAGGCGTAAATGCAGCGGGAGTCGGTTTAATTTTCTTGGGCTTCTTCTCCTTCGCCAACTTCGATACCGCCGCTTTTTTCGGTTTAGCCGCCGGCTTAACCGCCGCCTTCTTCGGGGCCGTTTTAGCCTTAGCTAGTGCCGTCGTTCCAGTTGTCGCTGGCAAAAGCGCCAGCACATTGGAAAGTCCGGGAGTTAGCTGCAACGTCCACTCCCATTTGTCTTCAAAAGCCGCCCAAGACTGCCCGGCGGATGCGGCTGAATACACAGGAGTTTGGTCAACCAGCGTACCGTTTGGATCAAGCAACTGGACCGCTCCGCCACTGTTTGTCAGGCTGAGACCAGTCTCGCGCGAATACAGGACAGCATATCCCCCGGGAGGAATGATCATCTTGGATAGCTTGTAGTAATCCCGAAAGCTGCTGCCGCAACGCAGCATATATCCTTCCATGTCAACTGGTTCGGCGTTCGGATTATACAGCTCAATGAACTCATCATGGCTGTCACTTAGCGGTGCCAAAGGATCCACCAATAGCTCGGTTATAATAAGGGCTGAATACATTGGAGCCGTGACAGCCAGTTCGGTTGGTTCGTCTGGTTCTTCTGCTTCTTCAAATTGGATTTCTCCCGGTACTTCCGGAAGAGAAGTGGCTGCTTGCGGCTGAGCCTCGGTTCGGAGTATGAAATCGGCAGCGTTATCGTTTGTATCTACCCCATTTCCCTCAAGCGGCTGGGTACGGCCAGGCAGGCGCTCAATACTCGCGGCGGCGGGTGCCGGAGCCGGCAATCCTTCGGCTGCATTGGCTGTTTCACCGTATCCTAGCTGATCAACAACCACGCCAGCAGCATCTTTGAGGCGAATAGTTCCGCCACCAGATGCTAACGTTGCAGTCCACTCAGCATCGGCTAGTACAAGATAAGCCTTTGGGGCAACTAGGTAGAATCCCTGGGCCGGAACCATACCAAGCAAAGTGGCTTTTTTAGACCAACTGGTTTCGGCATTAACCGAAGTTGCCGCCTTATACTCAATAGTCCAACCGGTAAGCGATACGGGCTCCGGCAAAGGGTTGTAGAGCTCAATGAACTCTTGACTGGCACTGGTTGTCGTTCCGGTCTGAACTTCGCTAATTACGAGGTGGGGTATCAAATTTGCGCTGGCTCGGGAAGGTGATGCCATTAGTGGTAACAAAGCCAGCGCCAAAGTAATACGGACTATAGAATACATAGTTGTCTCCGTTTAATGCTGTGATAACGGTATTTCTAGGTGTCAGAGCTATCACATTCACTAGTTTGCCAGGCTGGCATTAAATTGTTCTTACCGCGTTCTTACGCCAGGATTAAACTTCATCTGGAATTTATCCCGCTTATGCTACAATATAGGTGTCATGCGTGTATCTGATAGCGAGTTAAAAAGTCTGTTGCTTGCGAGCAAGAAGGTAAAGCCCGACATGCTGCAGGCGGCCGAAGAGGCGCGCGAGCAAACCGGCGAGCCGCTGCTTCAAACTGTGCTCAAACGCAAACTTATTACCGAGCAGAACTTGCTCAAACTGTACGCCAAAAGTGTAGATGTTCCCTATGTGGATTTACGCAATGCCGAAATTCCGCATGACATACTGACAAAAATCCCCGAGCGCATCGCCCGTAAATACCAGGCGGTATTATTCGGCCAGGATGGCACCACCTTGCAGCTAGCGATGGCCGATCCGGAGGATTTCCAAGCCGCCGACTTCATCGCCAAGCAAATTGGCCAAGATATCACCATTTATGTAGCCTCATCCAGCGACATTATGGCCGCCATTGATCAATACAAGGGAAATATTTCCACCGAGATTACCAAAGCCATTAAAGACAGTAGCACGGACGAGAATGACAAGCAGCAAGAAGTCAGCGCCAAAGATCTGGCTGAAGACGCGCCAATCGCTAAAACCGTTAACATCGTCCTGGAATATGCCGTCAAGGCCAGGG
>DASVGB010000026.1:0-3125 GCA_036379755.1 Candidatus Saccharimonadia bacterium
CTGGGAGCTGAGATACGCTGGGCTTCCTGCAATATTTTCAGCACCCAAGATCAAGCCGCAGCGGCAATCGCTAAAACCGGCGTGGCTGTCTTTGCCTGGAAGGGCGAAACTGAAGATGAATACTGGTGGTGCATCGATCAAACTTTGAATTTTCCCCATGGGAAAGGGCCTAATTTGCTCCTTGATGACGGCGGTGATTTGACAGCTCGGGTGCATGATAAATTCCCGGAATTGCTCAAAGACATCAAGGGTGTATCCGAAGAAACTACTATCGGTGTTCACCACCTCCATCAAATGCTTGAAAGTGGAAGACTTAAACTCCCGGCGATTAATGTGAATGACAGTGTTACCAAGAGCAAGTTTGACAACAAGTACGGTTGCCGCGAGTCGCTCGTTGACGGCATTAAGCGGGCCACCGATATCATGCTGGCAGGGAAGGTTGCGGTGGTTGCCGGATATGGCGACGTCGGTAAGGGTTCCGCCCAGTCCTTAGCTTCCTATGGCTGCCGAGTCCTTGTAACCGAAATTGACCCTATCTGTGCTCTTCAGGCCATGATGGAAGGATACGAAGTGATAACCATGGAAGATGCGGCCAAGGAAGGAGATATCTTTGTAACCACAACCGGCTGCGAAGATGTTATTACGCTTGACCACATGAAAGTAATGAAGGACACCGCGATTGTCTGCAATATTGGCCACTTCGATGTAGAAATTCAGGTTGATTCCTTGAATAAATTGCCTGGTATTAAAAAGCAGGAGATCAAACCCCAAGTTGATGTATATACTTTTCCCGACGGACACCGGATCATCCTCCTTGCCGAAGGACGATTGGTAAACCTGGCCTGTGCCACCGGACATCCCTCATTTGTGATGAGCAATTCCTTTACCAACCAGGTATTGGCGCAAATTGAACTGTATACCAAGCACTATACGGTCGGAGTTTATGTGCTGCCAAAAGAGTTGGATGAAAAAGTCGCCCTTTTGCACCTTGAAGCGCTTGGCGGCAAACTGACCAAACTAAGTCCTGGCCAGGCAAAGTATTTGGGTCTGCCGAAAAACGGACCATTTAAGCCTGAACACTACCGCTACTAGCCGGAGGCCAGTTAGAACAATTCAGTCCCTACAGAGAGCTCCTTGCCTCGCAAGCGGCACAGCAGTCGTAAAATCATTTCTGGCCATGCTATTGCAATGCAAGGCGAGCATAAGGATAATGATAAGTGATATAGGGTTAGTGCATGGGTGAAGCAATCAAACCTGAGGTGGGAGCAACCGTCCATAAGGACGGGGTGACATTTCGCGTATGGGCTCCCTTTGCTTCGAGTGTAGCCGTAACCGGTAGCTTCAATGATTGGTCGCCAAATGCAGATCCGTTAACGTCGGAAAATGACGGTTACTGGGCGACAACAGTTGGTCACGCCCAGATTGGTCAAGAATATAACTTTATTATCCGTAATGGTGACCGGGAATTACAACGTAATGACCCGCGAGCCCTCCAACTGACCGCTTCTGGCGATGCGTCATTGATTATTGATCCGAATTTTGATTGGGAAGATGACAATTTTACCATCGCGCCGGTAAACGAACAGATTGTGTATGAGTTGCACATTGGCACCTTTCATCGGACCGACCCGGCTACCCCGGGCACCTTTGAGACCGCTGCCGCTAAACTCGACTACTTGGCAGACCTCGGCATTAACGTAATCGAATTGATGCCGGTCAGCAATACTACCATTGATCGCTGGTGGGGCTACGATCCTGACCACCTCTACGCCATCGACGCTGCCTATGGTGGTCGGCAGGCTTTTCTGGAATTCGTAAAGGCCGCCCACAAAAGGGGTATAGGCGTCGTCATTGATGTCGTCTACAACCACTTAAGCCCTTATCCCGGTATGGATTTATGGCAGTTTGACGGCTGGAGTGAAAACGATAAGGGTGGCATTTATTTCTATAACGACTGGCGGGGTGACACCCCCTGGGGGCCCCGGCTTGATTATGGACGTCCGGAGGTTCGCCAGTATATTACCGACAATGTTCGGATGTGGCTCCGCGACTGCCATGTTGATGGCTTGCGCGTGGATGCGGTTATTGCAATTCGCAACGGAGTCGGCCGCAATGAAGATCCATCCACCGACCTTCCCGATGGATGGCGAGTGCTGCAGGAACTCAATACAACAGCCTTCGAGGTAAAATCTGAAGCCATGATGATTGGCGAAGACATTGCCTCAAATGCCTGGGTAACGAAGCCGGTTGGAGAAGGCGGAGCCGGATTCATGGCACAATGGGAAACATCTTTTCCCAGCATCCTGCGCAATGCCCTTAATCCCGACCATGACAGCGACAGGCATCTGCAGCCAATTCAAGATGTTCTATCAAAGAATTACAACGGCGATATATTTCAACGGGTAATTTATAGCGAATCTCATGATGCTGCCGCCAACGGCCACCAACGTTTAAATGAAGAGATATCCCCTGGTGCCGCAGATAATTTGTTTGCCCGCCGGCGCTCAGCCCTAGCCGCCGCGTTAGTTTTAACCGCACCAGGCATTCCTATGTTCTTTCAAGGCCAGGAGTTCATGGAAACCGGTTGGTTCAACCACTGGAAATCACTTGATTGGGAGAAAACAGAAAAATTTCAGGGCATACTTCAGCTTTATAAAGATTTAATTGCCTTGCGGCGCAATCATGATCAACGAACCTCCGGACTTATGGGGCGGGGCTTTGATACTCAGCATTTCGACGAGCAGTCCAAGGTTCTGGCATTCCATCGCTGGGATCAAGGCGGGCCACGGGATGATGTGATTATCGCGATTAATTTTTCCAATCAGCAGCAGGATAACTACGAGATAAAATTTCCCCAAAAAGGACTTTGGAAGGTACGCTTTAATAGTGATTGGCAGGGGTACAGTGCCGACTTCGGCAATACCACCACACCGGACATTGCAGTAGAAAACGCTAGCGGAGCGGTTAACCTTGGTCCCTACTCGGTCATTATTTTGTCGCAAGACTAAACATGCCTTTACTCTATACTTACCTATATGAGTAAAACTGATCTTCCGGCCACGCTTAGCGGCATGGTCACCCCATTCAAGGGGAATGGTCGAAAACTGGGATACCCGACCGCTAAT
>DASVGB010000027.1:0-3391 GCA_036379755.1 Candidatus Saccharimonadia bacterium
TTAGTATTCTGCCCTTTGTGTTGATTGGGGCGTTCTTGTTCTTTATGATGCGCCAGGCCCAGGGTTCAAGCAATCAGGCAATGAGTTTCGGCAAGAGCCGGGCACGTTTATTTGGCAGCGACAAGAAGAAGGTACTGTTTAAAGATGTTGCCGGTTCGGAAGAGGCCAAACAAGAGCTAAGCGAGGTGGTTGAGTTCTTGAAATACCCAACCAAGTTTGAAGCCTTAGGCGCTAAGATCCCTAAGGGCGTACTTTTATTTGGTCCTCCCGGAACTGGCAAAACCTTGCTTGCGCGAGCTGTAGCCGGGGAGGCCGAGGTGCCATTCTTTAGTATTTCCGGTTCGGAATTTGTCGAAATGTTCGTTGGTGTCGGCGCCTCCCGTGTCCGAGACTTGTTTGCCAAGGCTAAAAAGAATGCCCCTTGTATTATTTTCGTCGACGAAATTGATGCTGTTGGACGCCAGCGCGGTACTGGCTTGGGCGGCGGCCATGATGAACGCGAGCAAACCTTGAACCAGATTTTGGTTGAAATGGACGGCTTTGAACAGGGCACCAATGTGATCGTAATGGCTGCTACTAACCGACCCGACGTGCTTGATCCGGCATTACTTCGTCCCGGCCGCTTTGACCGGCGAGTTACCTTGGATGCTCCCGATGTACACAACCGCAAGGCAATCCTCGACGTACACGCATTGGGCAAGCCGCTTGATCCGGCTACCAACCTCATGCAGATTGCTAAAAAAACTCCAGGCTTTTCCGGTGCTGATCTTGCTAACTTATTGAATGAAGCGGCTATTTTAACTGCTCGGCACAACCGTAAAAAAATTACTCAGCATGATTTGGATATGTCGGTTGAAAAGGTATTGCTAGGACCTGAACGCCGCAGCCATATTATGAACGCCCGCGAAAAAGAGATTACCGCCTACCATGAGGCCGGTCATGCGATTGTCGGCCATTACATGGAAAATGCCCATCCAGTCCACAAGATAACGATTGTCCCACGCGGTAATGCTGGCGGATTTACCTGGAGCCTCCCGGTTGAAGACCGGCACCTTTCAAGTGTTCAAGACTTTAAAGACGACATGGCGATGATGCTAGGCGGCCGGCTGGCTGAGCGGATTGTCTATGACGAAATTACGACCGGTGCATCGAATGACTTACAGAATGCCACCAATTTGGCTCGCAAGATGATTATGGATTACGGTATGAGCGATAAGCTGCCGAACTTGGTATTCGGGCGGCAGAGCGATGCAATATTTATGGGGCGCGACCTCGGGGAAGGTAAAAATTACTCTGACGATATCGCTAAAGTCATCGATGATGAAGTAGCAGTGCTCATTGACGAAGCTGCTAAGCGGGCACATGACACCATCACGAAGCACCGTAAAGAACTCGATGCCGTGGCTGATTTTCTGGTGAAAGATGAAACGATGGAAGAAGATGAGTTCCTGAAGATCGTTGGCGGGCCGAACAACAAAAAGAAATATAAGGCACCGGCGATAGATATTGGCGGCGACACCGGTACGGCCAAACCGGCGGGAAAACTGGCCGAAGCTTAGGATCTAACGAAGCGAGTAAACTGTCGGTTAGATAAGCATAAGTGCTATAATTATGGGAAAGTTTTAAGCACTTGTGAAGGCAGAAACTTATGAACGCACAACCCAATCGTGCAATTAACGCCACTTACTGTATGCGGTTGCTCATTATTATCTTTCTTGGGCTTTTGCCGGTGTTGGCATTTTCTGCCTCGTCGATATCAAATGGCTTCTTTTCTAAAACCGCTTTGTCGCCCGGCACAATTGTTAGCCAAGGCAGTAGCACCGAAGTTGTGATTCCGGCTCATGCCTCGAGCATTACTACTCTATTAGGCGTTGTTACGACTAATTCAGAAATAGCTTTTACATCCGATGCTGATAAAGTTCAGGTGGTAAGCGGAGGTATTGCGGAGACTTTCGTATCCGATGCTAAGGGTGACATCAAGGCTGGTGACAAAATTACGGTTGGCGAGTTGAGCGGCGTGGGGGTGAGGCTGTCTGGGAGTGGTAAAACAGTAGGAACCGCTCAGGCCAACTTTAATCGCAAAAGTGCTGGGGCTAAAACCCAAAATGTAGCCGATGTTAACGGAAAGACACATCGAATTGCCATTGGGCAAATACCGGTTGCGGTTGATGTTGCAGATTACGTCGCGCCGTCCAAAAAAGATACGTTAGTGCCGGCGATAGTGCAGCTGTTTTTTAACCATTTAATGGGGCGCGATGTGAGCGGTCGGGCGATTCTTGTGGCCACGGTCTTGTTGCTCGCGGGGGTGATTGTTGCGGGTATTATTCTTTACGGTGCCGTACGTGGGGGAATGGTATCACTTGGTCGTAATCCGTTGTCTCAGCGCGGTATTCTTAGAGCTTTTGGGCAGGCAGCACTCGTTGGGCTTGGTGCCCTTATGGTGTGCGCCGGCCTCGCGTACGTAGCGGTATTGGTGATTAATTAAATTACTCCTGCGGATTCCTGACGCAAGCGACTATTTTTGAACAAAATAGTCAAACGCATATTCGGTACCGGCTGCTGGGGCCGAGGCGGTATCAATAGAGAAGAAACTAGCAGCGCGGGTAGCATACCATTGCAAACTTCCGGCGTTCTGGCCAATCGGCGTAAGCAAGACATGCGGTACACCGGAGTATGCTTTCTTGAAATTGATGATCGCCATCTGGCCGGCCACTGGCCCTCCTCCAACGGTGATCACGACGGTGCCGGTTACATCGTTGCCAAACACCTGGACACTGCCACCCCCGGCCCCCGGCCCGGCTGTGGCCGTAACCGCGCCTCCCATGAGTGATAGGTGGCCATTAACCGTTAGGTTGCCGTTGGCAATTAAGTTTCCGGTAGTTAGCTCGCCTACGGAAAGCGCACCGGCGGTAAGTGTGCCAGCCACAGCCAGATTACCGCTGAAACTGGCATTGGCAGCGGTTAGCGATCCGCGAACGTTTACCTGATTGCGGGCCTCTACCACCCCTTGAAGCGTGGTTCCGCCATTAACAAATACGTTTGAATTGATATTCACACTATCTAAGTTCACCGGTCCGGTAACGTTAAGGTTGGGCGTTGAAATCGCACCGGCCGACAATGTTTTTTCAACGGTAACCGCATTGTTGAAGTGAGCATTTGGCGTAATTGTCACTACTTGGTTGGTTGTTGGTTTCAAAAAGGCATTCGTGAATTGTTTAAGCTCGTCGGATGTGATGTCCTGTAATTGAACAGAATCGGTAGTAGTCTTGGACGGCGCGCCAAATCCAAGAAATAAGGCCAACCCAATAGCTGGAAGGGCGGCTGCTATCAGGCCTGCCGCAATCGATAGCCGGCGGGTTGTTACAACACCAATCTTTTTTCGCGATGCAGT
>DASVGB010000028.1:0-2772 GCA_036379755.1 Candidatus Saccharimonadia bacterium
TCAAGCGCTCTAACCAACTGAGCTACAGATCCTTGTAAAAGAGAGCTAGCGATACGAACGTATTGTACTATACTGGATATATTCTTAAGCTTTGAGGTTATATGCTGATCTACGGAAAACCGGTCGTCGAAAGCCTGCGCGAAGAACAAGCCAGGCGCATAAAAGAGGCTGGCAGCAGCCCAAAGCTCGTTATCGTCCAATCCGGTAATAACCTCGCCAGCAGTACCTACATTCGCATGAAAAAAGCCTATGGCGAGTCGATCGGCGCCGTGGTGGACCACATTCAAACCGGCAGCACCACGGCTGAACTGTTGCCCCTAATTGATAGGCTCAACAAGGATGGCAGTGTTAACGGGATCATCGTCCAGCTGCCGCTTCCCGACATTACGATTACCGATGAAGTCGTAGGCAGCATTGCCCTAGAAAAGGATGTGGACGGACTAACCGGAAAAAGCGAGTTTTATTCGGCGACCGCCATGGCCGTCATCAACCTCCTGGATTTTTATGGCATAGAGCTTAAGGGGACAAAGGTCGCCATGGTTGGCTACGGCCGCTTAGTCGGCAAGCCCCTGACTGCCCTACTGAAAGAACGGCAGGCTGAGGTAACGGTGTGTGATGTTAAGACTCCCGACACCGGCGCTGTTACCCGCGCATCTAAAGTGATTGTCAGCGCCACCGGCCGGGCCGGCTTGATAAAGCCCGGTATGGTTACCGACGGTACTTTCATTGTGGACGTCGGAACTGCGGAGGATAAAGGATCAATCGTCGGTGATGTTGATCCCGAGCTCTTGGAAAACGACACCTTAAAGATTACGCCGGCCCGCGGCGGCATTGGACCGATTACGGTTTCGATGTTGTTTGAACAGCTTTTAAAGGCCGTTAAGATTTAAGCTTGGCTTCGAGTTCCTGATTTAACTGAGCATTATTTTTATAGAGAATACTGGTAATGCCAACGGCTTCAGCGCCGCGAATGTTGTCTTCCCTGTCGTCAATAAAGATGGCCTCATCCGGCTGAACGCCTAGGCGCCCAAGGGTGAGATTAAATATTTCCGGCTGCGGCTTCATAAAACCCTCTTCCTGGGATGTTATGATGACATCGAAGAGGTCGCGCAAATTATGGTTATCTAAAAACTGCTGCAAAAAGGCAGTGCTAATATTCGACAACATACCTATCTTATAATTCGGCTTATGCGTACGTATACGCTCCACCAGCTCCCGATTCAGCCCGGAAGTATCCTCCATATGCTCTGCCACGTCCTGCGTGCTCTGATGCGTAATATTGGCCAGCCCAGCATAGAACTCTTCCTTGGTCATTTCGCCAAGATCAAAAGCCCGTGACAGCCGGTAATACTCCGGGGTAGGCTCAGGCACAAAGGGGCGGATAACATCCAATGACGGATCGTTATAGAGCACGCCGAAGCAATCAAAAATAATGGCATGTATCATACTTGCATAATAGCAGATGGTGCAAAAAGCTAGTCCTGCATATCTGAACGGGACTCTTCGTCTGGATTTGAGGTATCGAGAAAGCTTTTATCACTTTCAGCCAATGCTTCTTTTGCATGGCTTTCATCGCGCCACACGTCTAGTCCCGGCTGCGCTGCCATTTTTTTCTTAGCTTCCGTGGCGACGAAATGCACCCGCTGTTTAGTAACGCCTAGCTTTTCACCAATTTCTTTGTGTATCACCGAAGGCCCATGAACTCCAGCCTCTGCTTCTAGTATCTCTCTTTGACGAGGCGAAATTGTTTTCAGTGCTTCCGGCACAGCTTGCTGCGCACCAACCCGCTCGATAACCTCTGTCTCCACATCGTCGTCAGAGGGCAAACCGGAGGCCTCAGAGATGTCCGCCATCTCGTAACCATACTTGGCAGCCTTCTCATGTTCGGGGAGAATTTCTCCCGGTTCCGAATTTTCTCTCATCGTAAACCAATCCCTATTAGTGCATGGTGGGCTCTACAGGACTCGAACCTGTGACCTCTTCCACGTCAAGGAAGCGCTCTAGCCAACTGAGCTAAGAGCCCGTACCTAAGTGAATATAGCGAACCCATATTATAAAAGCAATTATTCTGCACCTCCCACATTAAGTAAATGGCAAATACTCAAAATTGAGTACGGATGTACTCAAAAAGTACTCTGCATTGTGTATATTTTGAGTACATCCGTACACACATCTGAGTATGCCGCGCAAAATAATGTTTTAGGTGGCAGCGTATCAAGAAGCTTATGTTATGCAATTATCCAAAAATGAATTTGGTTACGCTTGCTGCCGATGAGTCTTACAGAGTAAGCTGATAGGACAAGATTACAAAAGGTGGAGTGTTTGGAAGCCGATAATCGTATGCTGACTCAAGAAATCGCGGAAGCAATTCATGCTAAAGTCGGGACGCTCGTTAACCAGCCCCTATCCCTGGTCGACAGCGGCGGACAGATTCTTGTGAGCAATAATCCGCAAGGCGGCAGCAGCCTCATTATTGAAGACCATCCAAATGCGATTAGCATATCTCATAATAGCCAAGTTGCCGGTTATGTTGTCCTGGCTCGCGAGGTCCCGAACTATGAGGAAATCGCGCCGCTCATCCGTTCGATTGCTGAGCTTATGATGCACCAGGCTTTGCTGATTCAACAGCTTCCTCACCAGGAAGAACGGCTCGATAAATTTGTCTATGACCTCCTAACGAGTAACAATGTGGACCAGCCCACGCTCATGGCTGAAGCCCGGTTGTTTAATCTCGATTTAAGCCAACCGCGTATCTGCCTGGTAATCTACGTT
>DASVGB010000029.1:0-3123 GCA_036379755.1 Candidatus Saccharimonadia bacterium
GTTTAAATGGTCAGCGAACAATTTAGGCACCACGCTATCCCCTTCACTATGCTGAATTTGAACCGGGCCGGTAACCGCATCAACATAATTGATAGCCGATACATTGTTCCAAAAATCGGGATTAGCTCGCGGTTCTCCATACTTTTCAACCAGCGCTGCTCGGGCACTCCGTATGAGCCCGGTTGGGGGGCGAGCGTTCGGCGAGCGCGTCCAGTTATAAAATAGGTCGTCGATGGAACCGACTACACCAGACATAATTACGGTAGCTTTCACATCCGGTGAAACCACAATCGTACGCAGTGCAATATGGCCTCCCAGGCTGTGGCCGAACAAGCCGATGCGGCTTTTATCAACTTGGTTAAACTGTTGTAAGCTGGCTACCAAGTTGAGATTGTCATAGGCATAAGCCGGAGAGTAATGGCCGCCTTCCGGGCTGCCCTCGCTCAAACCGTGGCCGCGATAGTCCGGCTTAACTACCATATAGCCCGCCCGGGTGAAGGCAGCGATGAACTCTCGGTAATCACTACTGTTGGTTTGATACTCCGTGGGGTTAATATAACCATGGTCTAAAATAACGACCGGCCATCCTGCGGCCGGCTTGGGGGCGTTTGGCGTACTCACTAAAGCCCGGATGGCTAAACCGTCCGACCGATACGAAACGATTGCATCGCTATAATTCTCACGGCTGCCCAATGTTTGCAAGGTAGTTATTTCACTTGCCGCATACTGCCTGGACCGGATCGCTGCAATGGTAAGCGGATCGTCAGGGGTGGCTTTCTGAGCCGCTTGGGGTGAAGCAGCTGGCTTCTTGGCAGAGTTAGATGGTGGCTTGAATATATAGAGGATAAGAATAAATGCCAACCCGCTTATAACCAAGCCGCTAATAACAAATGATAGCTTTTGTAACTTCGTAAGCCCTTTTATCATCTTAAATTATTCCTTACAGTGGGATAGTTGATCTGCCAATGCCTGATTCAGCGCTGGGTTAATGGTTTTCAGCCAGACCGCATAGCCTCTGGCATTGGGATGAAAGCGGTCGCTGCCAAACAGGCTCGGGTCATCCCGAAAGGCCGCCGTGGTGTCGCGAGCTATTGGTGCAAGCGTATAGCCGCTGGCCGTAATCCAGGGATAAAGCCGGCTGTTGAGATGATGGGTTTGCAAACCGGCTACCGTTCGCAGCGGCTGAGCAAACCGGGTAATCGTGCCCATATTAGGCGAGCCGGTAAGTACTATTTTAACCTTACAATTAGCTGCCACCAAACGATCGGTTATCCGCCGTAAACCGGCTTCCACCGCCTGTGGCGAGCGTCGGCCCACGACATCATTCGCCCCTACCGAAATTAATACCAAGTCCGGCTTCAACGCTGCTGCCTGCGCCAGCTGATCGCCTTCGACATCGGCGGTTTTGGCTCCCGAGACACCCACATTGGTTAATTTCACTTGGTATTGAGCCGCCAAGTAGCGGGCCGATCCCACGGCAATACCAGCTTCATATGGAGCGCCTTCGCCAGCGGCCGTACTGTCGCCCATTACTACATAATGCATCACAGGGCCGGACTGGCCGAATTCTGCGTTCGGCGAAACATTGCGATAAGCAGGCGGACGATTACGCATAGCCAGCCAAACTTCTACGAGCAGAACCAGCAGCAAAACCACAATAAACAACCCGATGAAAACCAAGATAATGCGCATATTTGTAGCATAGCAGAACCACCCGTCTACCGCGCTGGGAGGCTCATCTGGTACCATAGGGGAATGATTACCACCTATTATCGCAATATTAAAGACGCCAAACTGGTTCAGCTTGATAAGTTCCGAACCGGTTCGTGGATTCATATGCAGGCACCTACTGAAGCCGAACTGGCTCAAGTAATTGAGAAGTTTAACCTCGAAGCCGGCCATGTTCGGGATGCCCTCGACCCCGATGAAATGCCGCGCTTGGAAACCGAAGACGACACCACCTATGCCTTTATGCGCTATTCCTACAACCATGATGGACGTCTGTTAACCGCGCCGGTAGCCTTAATTGTCGGTCCCAAGGTGCTTATTACCATCGCCCATCAACCGTTCCCCCGCCTCGAGCTCTTTACCGGTGGAAAGCTGGAGGTATTCACCACCCAACGAGCTAAGCTATTTTTACAGCTGATGCGGCATATTACCAATACCTACAATACCGGACTCAATACCATTAACCGCCAAATCCGCAATGCCCGAGCCGGCCTCAATGTTACCTCTATTAGCAACCGCAACTTCGTGCAGTTTGTGGTAATTGAGGATGTGTTGAATGATTACCTTTCGGAACTGCTGCCCACCAACACCATGCTCACAAACTTATTATCAGGCAAACATAGCCTGTCTTTCTTTGAGGAGGACCGTGATTTAATTGAAGATTTGGTGCTGGGAACCCGCCAGTCGGTAGAAGCCAGTAAGAGTAATTTGCGCACCATTGTAAACATCCGCGAAGCCTATTCCAACATTATGACCAACAACCTGAACCGTCAGATTAAGCTGTTAACCTCGCTGACGATTATCTTAATGGTGCCGAATGTCATTGCCGGTTTCTTCGGTATGAATGTACCGATTCCGCTGCAGGACGTTCCGTGGGCATTTCCGCTGATTCTTCTTAGTACCTTGGGTTTGTGCGGCTATTTGGTCTGGCTCTTCAATCGCCGCGGCTGGCTATAAAAGTTAAGGCGATTATAAAGCCAGTTCCGCTAGTTGCGTTAAGCTGGTAATCCGGCGGGGATACTGCGGATAGCGTTTGCGCCGGTCAATAAGCACCGTTTGCATTCCCAGACGACGCGCCGGATTCATGTCGCTGCGGACACTGTCTCCAACATAGAGGATCTCTTCGGCCTTGACCCCTGCCCGCTGAAATAACGTTCGAAACAAATGCTGGTCCGGCTTTACAAAATGCTCTTCATACGACGTGATAATAATTTCAAAATAATCATGAATGCTAAATGTATTCGTGAGTTTTTCAAACCCTTGCTGAAAAGTGTTGGTAATCATCGCCAACCGATAATCCCGAGAAAGTGACTTCAACGCATTTAACGTTTCTGGAAAGGCAATATGAGAGTGAGTGGATTCAATGAGGATAGTTTCCAAATCCTGAACCAGTTC
>DASVGB010000030.1:0-3546 GCA_036379755.1 Candidatus Saccharimonadia bacterium
GTAGTGGTAGGGGCGGGCAATAACAGCTGGCCTCCCATCATGGCAATTAGCACTAGGCTAAAGCAAGATGCTATAGCTGCAAGGCGATAAATCTGGGATGTAGGGCTCTTCATTGGTATTTTTGTTTTTGCTGAGAATAAGCTCAGAACGCTTATGCTTAAAATATAATCCCTGATCGCTGGTTATGCAAGTGCTTTAGTGCTTATGAGCGCGAAGAGATTTCGAAGACGCGCAATCTCATGGTTCATCGCTCGCCTTCCAAATGGAGTTAGACCATACGATTGACGACGCAGGCTACGAGGGAACGGCAATGGAGCATGTTCGCTAACCCAGCCGCGCTTGACCAGGCGCCTTAAAAGCCTGCTTACCGTTGAGCGGTTCGGTGCCACGATTCCTTCGGAGTATTTCGCAATCTGTTCGCCAACCATGTAGGCGTGTAGTTCGCCGCCGGCTAATGAGCACAGTGCTAATAAGGTTGTGGGCGACATGGGGGTCCACATGGACCGTTTCATATGCATTACAGTGAGTTCCTTTATTGAAATTCTTATTTTAGTGTCCCAAGGATACTAAAATTGGATTAAAATTATCTGAAATGGGCTCAAAAATAGTATCCTTGGGACACTATATATAGAAGAATATGTTGAGGTGCTCTAGCCAAGTACGCCGGTGATCACCGATCACTTGATTAAACCTAGGCTGGATCATATGATAATCACAAGCAGTAAATCTGAAATAACCATGAATAATTTCGGAATCTACAGACAGGTGCAGGGGAATCCAGCAAACAGCTATGCAGACTGGTTGATACTGGACTACAATACCTTTATGACTTCTACCGCGGCTCAGCTTCGTCGGGCCCAATTACGTGATATTGCACCGCTGCGGACATTATTTGTTCACGCCCTGGAAACCGATTTTGACTATTTTCCGCATCGTTATCTCAGACAGGTAAAGCGCCAGCATAGCGTTCCGCGTCTCGTTGTATCATTGTTGAAAAAACAACGAATTATTTTGATTGCCGCGCTCGATAAACGTATTGTCGGATACATGGTGGGCAGCGGTCACCAGGACGGTGTCGGTGAATTATACTGGCTTTACGTGCATCCTTCACAACGTGGCCAGCGAGTTGGAACAAAGCTGCTGCAGCAAGCTATTGGCGAACTCAGGCAGCAGGGAATGCATACCGTAAGGCTGATGACGCACAAATTTGAACGGTATTACAAACGCTACGGTTTTGAAGTATGCGGCACCTATGCCATTGAAAGCCTTGAGGTAAAAATAATGCAGCTGCGTTTTGAAGGGAGCACGCATGGATAGACATCGCCGGCCTAAGCCTCGGGTTCGTCCTCGTTATATTGCGGCTTTTTGGGCGCTTTTAATTGGTCTGTTTGTATTGCAGGCGTTTCAGTTCTTGATGGGCGCAACCGAACTGCCGCTTATGCGTTCGCCACTTCCTCAGGCCCCTGGTGCCGGAACCATTATTGAGGTAGTCGAAACCCGTCACTTTGCAGCCGCCGAGGTTACCCAAGCCGCTCGCCAGAACTATGGAACCGCTTTTCGGGCCAGTAACCATGGGGTAACCCGGGTGCTGGTTCGGTATCGGAGTACCGGTCAAAACAACGCATTAGTGCCGATTTATGGACGGGCCTATATACCTGATAAAGCTACAAATGCACCAGTTTTGGCTATGGCGCCTGGTACAACCGGTATTGGTGATGGCTGTGCCGCCAGTTTGGAGCAGCCAAAGGTGCGCAACTGGGCCAACTACGAATCACATATGATGGCCTACGCTAGCCGCGGATACGGCGGGATCATTACCGATTATGAAGGAATGCGCGACCCGGCCCGCATACACCACTATATGGTGGGCGTGCTTGAGGGTCGGGCGGTTCTTGATGGCGTGAGGGCGCTGAAAAACCTCCCTCAAGCTCATCAGCTTAATACTAAACAGGTTTTTGCAGGTGGATACTCGCAGGGCGGACATAGCGTATATTGGGCTGATAGTGTGGCCGTCGATTATGCTCCGGACGTTGAACTGGCCGGTATTATCGGTTGGTCTCCGGTCATGGATGTGGCGGAGACATGGCGCGGGGTTACTGCCGGCTCAACACTCAGCTGGTACGGTCCGTACGTGCTTACGAGCTACAGCGACTTTTATGGCCGTAATTATAATCTGCCAAATATTTTGCTTCCCCAGTGGCTTCCTAATTTGCCGACCGACGTAAACAATCATTGCATTGACACCAACCTCGGGTTTTGGGGTATTGATCCGGTAAAAGTTTTTACACCGCAGTTTTTAGCTGATCTGCGCACCGGTAATCTGCCGGTTGAGCGCTATGGAATGCTGCAGACCGATCTTGAAGCCAATCAGGTTAAGGGTGATCGTTCGACTACGCCTAAGCTCATAAACCAAGGAATGCGTGATAATGTCGTCTTGCCGTCGCAGCAGCCACCGGCACTTGCCCGGCTCTGCGCTGAAAGCCGTGCGCCAGCATCACTAAAGCAATACGCCAACTCTAACCACTACACCGTGATGCGTGACAGTTTTAATGATACCCTTGCATGGATGGAACAGATCAGGAATCGCCAGCGCACAGCCAGCACCTGCCCGGCTAATTAAGTGGCGGTTAGACTTTGAATTTCTTGAATGGTAGTAACACCTTCAAGCACTTTATGCACTCCGTCTTCAAGCAGCGTAACCATGCCATTGGCAATAGCCTTGGCTTCCAAATCTTGGGCGGTGGTTTTGGCCGTGGAGGTCATTAACTGCTCAATATCCGGATCGATCGGCATCATTTCGATGACCGCAATCCGGCCCTTATATCCCAGGCCATGACAAACCGCACAACCTTTACCATGCTTTAGCTTGGGTGTAGCTTCCAGTGTTGGGCGCCGGTCGGCAGCCAGCTCACTGATTGCCTGTTTCAATAACACCAACTCTTCTTCGGTTGCATCGGCTTCAATGATACAGGCGGTGCAGATTCGCCGGACCAAGCGCTGGGCGATAATTAACCTGATTGCCGAAGCAAAAAGCGGATTCTGGCCGATCATATCCAGCAGTCGGCTAATGGCGGCAGCGGCATTAGAGGCGTGGAAGGTCGATAGCACTAAGTGTCCGGTGAGTGCCGCTTGAAGCGAGGTTTTAGCGGTATCAATGTCGCGGATCTCGCCGATCATCACAATATTGGGATCTTCGCGCATGACCGCTCGCAGCTTCTCGGCGAACAACTGTTGATCTTCGGTTCGAACGGGGATCTGGCTAATACCCGGCAGATCATATTCCACCGGATCCTCCAGGGTGGCAATCTTTATCTCGGCATTATTAAGCCGGTTGATGAGGGCGTATAAGGTTGAAGTTTTACCTGACCCGGTTGGCCCGACGGTCAACAACATGCCGTTTTGATGCGAGGTAATCACATCCAAGCGCTTGGTTTGAGCCTCGGTAAAGCCCATCGTTGCCAGGGTCAAGTTAACCGTGGTGGTGTTGAATATTCGCACTACAATCTCTTCACCATGAAAGGTCGGGATAGTCTCCAGACGCATATT
>DASVGB010000031.1:0-3753 GCA_036379755.1 Candidatus Saccharimonadia bacterium
CAAACAGCATCCAAGAACCTAATACAATATGCTGCAGTACATCCACCGGTTATTTATTCCACTTAAAGCTCGCGGCAATTTTGTCGATTTCTTTCTCCAAATCATCATCACCTCCCGTAACAACCAAAGCAATCGTTGCTAGCAAGCTATTATTGCTTATAAACAGTACTGACTCCTTATTCGTACCATCGGTTTTTTTGGTCATAACAATTGCCGATAAGCCGTCACCGGTCTTGGTCTTCCGCTCGGTGTATTTGTCGGTGTATATCGTACGCATTTTATAAGAAGATTCCTCCATAATGCCCCCTGTTGGCTGTTTCTGTATAGCAACAGCCATCCGCTTGTCGTACACGGTTGAAGCTACATAGCTGAACGACTCAAAAACATTGTTCGTGCGTACTTGAGTATCTTGGGTAGCATACACCGGCGCATAGTTCATGCTAAAGTACTGGCCCTTCAAAGAAAGCTGTTTCGACCGCGAAGAAAGATCGGTATTCTCCCGGATTGGGACCGTTTTAACCTCACCTTTTACGCTCGAGTTGCCTAAAAATATAAAATAAGCCATTACCAATAGTCCTACCACAACTACAAAGACGGCTATGCCGAAGATGATTCGCTTAATATAGCTTTTAGGCGTTTTTGGCTTCCCCGGAACGGGAGGTGCAACATAATTCTGTGCGGAAAATGAAGGGCTGTAGATCGTAGTCATATGAGACCCTTCTGATGAAGAATGTGTTTTTCACGGCGTTCCCCAAGAAAGAAACTTACCACAACTATGAAAGCTAGGAGTACCAGTGGCCAAGCGATTCCCAGATTTCCGGACAGAAGGCTGTTGGCCGCAGCAAGCTGTTTACTGCCATTACTAACAATCGTAACTAATTGAATGTAAGCCGTCGTGCCGTCGGCATCGGTAGCTTTCACTACAATGGTTTGGCTTCCGTTATGGCCTGATCCCGGCTTTTCATAAACATGGGTGATATCAAATCGACCCTGTGCGCCGCGACTCAAAAGGTCGGTCTTGCCATCCCCCCAACCCACGCTTATCGCGTACGGAGGTTTTCCGCCGACCAGCTCAAGCGGCCAACTAAGCTCGTCCCCTACTCTCAATCCCCGGTGGTAGTTGACGGTATTAATAAGCAATTGATTTGCGGGAGTTTTAGCCGGCTCAAAAGCACCGGGCACTTGAGCAGCCGTTTGGGCGGGCAGATTATAGGTAATATTGACCGCACCGGAAACCGGTCCGCCTTTATCAAGTGCATTAAACGACTGAGCGGTTAATGTGTTGGGTCCGACCAACAAGTCAATGGATGTTTTATATGATCCCGTGCCATCACAGAACGCACCGCCGGCGAAAATATCATTTTTAAAAATTTTTACTAGGGTATCTTTTTGGCATTTGCCAAGCACCGACACCGGAACGCTAGACACTACTTGGCCGTTGCTTGGCGTTTGAATGGTCGGAGCGGTTTTCGGAGCCGGACCCGGCACCGTTCCATGAACATCGGTGCTGGCGGTAACCGGAGGCGGCAGTTCTGAAGGATCAAACGCTTGCACGTTCATCGTAAATGCCATCAAAATGATGCAGGCCAACATAATAACGAACATTAACCCGGCGTATGACGTGTGGCTATGATGTACCAACCGCCCGCTATGGTGGTGGGGGGCAAAATGTTGCAACAGCTTTTCTCTCACACTCCTATTATACCTCTTGTGCTTTTACCCTGCCAACCTTGTGACTCTTAAGCGTAAGCGGTATGATTAAGGTAGATTATGGATACTTCTGCTCCAGACAACAAACCCGACTCAAAGAACCCGGCTGCCAAAGCACCGGAGGCTGCAGCTGCCCCCAAGCAAGCCGACACTGCTGATGCTTCTAAGCCGACGGAAAATCAGGCCAAAGGCACCGAGGGCGAAGTATTACGTGATGACAAATCGGGCTATCTTTACCAGCCGCATACCGTCGAAACCCCGATAGAAAAACATACAAATGCAAAAAAATTTATCAAGCCGAAATTTCTTATTCCCGGCAGTATTATTCTGATTTTAGTCATCGCCGGGGTGGCGTATCTAATATTAAATGACAAAAAAAGCGATACCCAGAAGTCGCTTGAAAAAGCCGGTATTAGCGTGCAGAACGTAAGCAGCGACACTATTACTAATCTAGCCGCAGCCATCGGAATCGGCCAGCCCAAACAGACGTTAACAATTTCAGCCGATACGATCTTTAAAAACCAGGTAACACTAGAAAAAGGCCTCACCAGCGGGGGACTCATCAATGCCAATTCCGGCATTCGTATTTCCGGCGCGGCATCCGCTGAAACGCTTAATCTTACCTCAAATCTTAGCGTGAATGGCACCACCAGCCTGCAGGGAATCGTTGACGTACGAAATCAGCTGAACGTCGGAGGCCCGCTTAATGTTACTGGCAGCGGAAGTTTTGCCGGCAATATCAATGCAAGAGGCAGCGCTACCGTCGGCGGCAACCTCTCGGTGAGCGGCACGTTTGCTGCCGGGACGATTTCAGCTCAAACCTTAACCATTAGCCAGACCCTCACTGTTAACGGCCATATTGTGAGCGGCGGTTCAGCGCCGTCAATATCGGCAACTACCCGTATTGGCGGGGGCGGAGTGGCGTCGATTAGCGGCAACGACACCGCCGGAACCATTTCGATTACTACCGGCACCACCCCGAACTGCGGTCCGTCCGGGAACGGCCAATGGGCAACCATCAGTTTTAGCCGCCCATTCAGCAGCGTACCTAAAGTTGTACTCTCACCGGTTGGTTTTAACAGCGCCAAAATTGAAATCTCGGCTATCCGGACACCTCAAAACTTTACGATTTCCTGCAACGTGCCGCCCATCGCCAATACCGCCTACGCCTACGACTACATTGTGGTTGAGTAGCACACCTTACTGGAGTATCTTGGTTAATGAATCTGGCAGCCGCGTGTCAGCAACCATCACCTTGGTATAAAGATTGAGATACTCTTCTGCCATATGATCGGCCGAGAACCTCTCCTCCACGGTCGCGCGGCAAGCTTCAGGGTCAATTTCATCAACCAGCTGCATATAGTGCTTAAACTCGGATTCGGTATCGGCTAAGTAGCCATTAACGCCATGTTCAATCAGCTCCGGCATAGCTCCGCGCCGCATCGCAACCACTGGAGTCCCGCAGGCCATCGCTTCAATCACCGCCATCCCAAACGGCTCTTCCCAGTCAATCGGAAACAATAAGGCTTTAGCTTCGGCCATTAACTTCAATTTGTAATTTCCCGAAACATTACCAACGTACTCAATGGCTCCGGCCATTACATGAGGCGCAACTTCTCGCTGATAGTACATATAATCAGGATGGAGATTGGTGGGGTGGCTGGGATCCTGGCGTACCGCTTCGAGTTCCCGCGGACTGCTAAGTCCGTTAATACTGCCGGCCATTTTAAGCGTATATCCCAGCTCGGCGCTTAATCTGGCTGCAACCGCCTGCCCCTTGTCCTGTGTAAAACGGCCCATGGTCAAGAAAAAGTCACTCTTATTACCCTGGAAGGGATAGAGATCAGGATCAAGGGCGTTATACATCACCGGAATACCTTTTTGCCGGAGGAGCGGTGGCGCATTGCTAACTTGGGCATTCGATATGCCGTTAAACCAAATGCGCCTTGATTGGCTTAACTGTTCATATAAGATGTGGTTGTCCGGCACTTTGATTGAGCGGTTATCATTAAAAAATGAATTATGAATGGTATGAAGGACCGG
>DASVGB010000032.1:0-23666 GCA_036379755.1 Candidatus Saccharimonadia bacterium
CCGATATGTTTACCACCACCGATCGCACCGTTACGGCGACGCTGAAAGATGGGACCCAAAACGTTATTTATAAGGACGGCCAGTTTACGCTGTAGGAGGGTCGGCAGATGAACAAACGTAATGGTCTTATCGCTGGCGCAGTAATTGCGGTGGTAGCAATTTTTATTGGGGGTTACGAGCTTGGTGCGCGCACGGTGGAATCGGCCGAACCTCCAGCCGCCGCTACTACGCCGCAACCGGTTAAGGCCGATAAGCCGGTTCGGGCTCACGCGCAGCTCTATATTGATAATCATTTAGGATTTCAAATGGAGGTTCCGTTTGAATGGGTGAACCGGTATGCTCCGATTCAGAGCGGCAGCAGCGTAGGGTTTGCGTTCGAAAAAGCTACCAGTCCGCCTGGCACAACCAAGATGGATTTGGTTCAAATTTTTACGATTACCCGCTATCCTGCGGTAAATTTTAATGAAGCGGCGTGCGGGTGCAAGGAAATCGGACGTAATAAAAATGCTGTTTTCGGTTATAAATTTGATGGTCAAAACGTAGCCTTGGCGCAACCCTTAACAGTTGCGAATATTCAGGCTGCTATGCAAAACACTATTCCGGAATTTTTTAAAACTCTCGATTAGGGCTGAGGCTAGCAGTCTTGACATAAGAGTGCTAATTTCCTATGATATGAGCAGTTAGCAAACCTGTAACGAGAGTGCTTATGACCCCGCGCCAGCAATATATTTTAAGCGAAATCGTTGAGACCTATGCTCGGACCGCCGAGCCGGTAAGTTCAAACCTGCTTACCGATAAAATTGAAGTTTCATCGGCAACCATCCGGGCCGACATGGCCGAACTTGAGCGGCTGGGCTATATTTTGCAGCCACATACCTCGGCTGGCCGCGTTCCTACCGATAGTGGGTATCGCATGTATGTAAATAACGTTAAAGAGCTGCACAGCGACGGGCGCATCAATCAGGTACTTGCCCGCCGGGTGTCGAGTGCCGGTGAAGCCGACCGCGCCATTAAGCAAGCAGCTGAAAGCCTGGCCGATATCACTCAAAATTTGGGGCTGGCTACCTTGTCTGAAGGCCTGGTATTTACAGGTCTGCGTAATTTGTTCGGCCAGCCGGAGTTTAGCGGCACTAAGGCTTTTGAAGTTGCCCGTTTACTTGATAGCTTGGATGAGTGGTTGGCCGAAGCGGCACCAAGCGGCCGAGTGAGCGTGTACATTGGCACGGAAAATCCGATTGGCCGCAGCAGTGGTGCCACCCTGGTAATTGCCCGGTTTGCTTCGCCGCATAGCGATTCATCCTATATTGGCGTACTTGGTTCGACCCGGCAGAACTACACCAGGGTGATGGGTTTGGTTGATTATGCCGGCCGCTATTTAGAGGAGACCTTGGTATGACCAAAAAACCGATATCAAAAAAACCATCGGTGCACGAGCTGCAAGAACGGGTTGACGAGTTAACCAATGACCTGCAACGGCTTCAAGCTGAATTTATCAACTACAAGCGCCGCGAGGAAGATGCCAAATCGGATATTGCCAGTTTTGCTACCGTACGGGTTGTGAAAGAGTTGCTGCCCTTGCTGGATAACATTGAGCGGGCTTTGGCTCATCGTCCGGAAGAACTTAACGATAATGACTGGGCTCAGGGCGTCGAACATGTTGGTAAGCAGACGCTTGAGGTATTGAAAGTACTGGGCGTTGAAAAGATTCAGTCGGTAGGAGAGCCGTTCGACCACAACCGTCACGAGGCCATAAGTATGGAGGACGGTGAAGGCGATACCGAGATCGTTATTGATGAAGTTCAGGCGGGATATACCATGGGCGATCAGGTGATTCGACACGCTATGGTGAAAGTTGGAAAAGGAAATCTACGGAATAATGAAGAAGGAGAAACTAATGGGTAAAATTATAGGCATTGATTTAGGAACGACTAACTCGGCTATGGCCGTAATGGAAGGCGGACAGCCAACGATTATTGCTAATGCCGAAGGCGGCCGGACTACGCCGTCGATTGTAGCGATTAATAAAAATGGTGAACGCTTAGTCGGCCAAGCCGCTAAACGCCAAGCCGTCATTAACGGTGAAAATACTATTTTTGAAGTGAAGCGTTTGATTGGACGCAAGTTTGCCGACGATGAGGTTCAAAAGGATGTCGGGCTTATGCCCTATAAGATTGTCGACGCCAACGGCTCAGTGAAAGTTACGATGGGCGACAAGGATTACAGTCCCGAAGAAGTATCGGCGATGATTCTTTCCAAGCTGAAAGCCGATGCCGAAGCCTTTACCGGCGGGCCGGTAACAGAAGCGGTAATCACAGTCCCCGCCTATTTTAGCGATGCTCAGCGCCAAGCTACCAAGGATGCCGGAAAAATTGCCGGTTTGGAAGTAAAGCGGATTATTAATGAGCCGACTGCGGCGGCTTTAGCCTACGGACTCGATAAAAAAGCTGAAGAAAAAATTGTTGTTTACGACTTGGGCGGCGGCACCTTTGATGTTTCAATTCTAGAACTGGGTGAAGGCGTCTTCGAGGTTAAAAGCACCAATGGCGATACGCACTTGGGTGGCGCCGACTTTGACAATACAGTCATGACCTTCCTGATAGATGAGTTTAAAAAAGACCAAGGTATTGATTTAAAGGACGATAAGGCGGCGGTTCAGCGCCTAAAGGAAGCGGCAGAGAAGGCGAAGATTGAGCTTTCAAGCGCCCAGGATACCGAAATCAATCTGCCGTTTATCACCGCCGATGCCACCGGGCCGAAGCACTTCACCTACCATCTCACCCGTTCCAAACTGCAACAGCTGGTGCAGGGCTTGATTGATAAAACCGCCGGCCCTTGTGAAGCAGCTTTGAAGGACGCCGGTTTAACCGCTGCCGATATTAACGAAGTTATTTTAGTGGGCGGAATGACTCGCATGCCGGCCGTAGCCGAAAAGGTGCAGGCTATTTTTGGGAAAGAGCCGCTAAAGGGGGTGAATCCCGATGAGGTAGTGGCCGTTGGTGCTGCTGTGCAGGGAGGCGTACTCGCCGGCGACGTTAAGGATGTCCTGCTTTTAGATGTGACTCCCCTTTCCTTGGGGCTTGAAACCATGGGGAGTGTTATGACCAAATTGATTGAGCGTAACACCACTGTGCCTACTAGCAAAAGCCAGGTATTCTCTACCGCTGCAGATAGTCAGAACCAGGTAGAAATTAATGTGCTCCAAGGCGAGCGTGAGTTCGCTGCCGACAATAAAAGTTTGGGCCGTTTCATTCTGGATGGCATTCCTCCGGCTCCGCGCGGTGTTCCGCAAATTGAGGTCACCTTCAACATTGATGCCAATGGTATCGTGAACGTAAAAGCGGTTGATAAGGGCACCAACAAAGAGCAACATATTACCATTACTGGCAGCGGTAACTTAAGCGATGAAGAGATTAAGAAAGCCCAGGCCGAAGCCGAAGTTCATGCTGAAGAAGATAAAAAGCGTAAAGCTGTTGTAGAAGCCCGTAACAACTTAGACAATACGATTTATACCGCAGAGAAAACCATCAAGGATGCCGGCGATAAGGCGAAGGAAGAAGATAAAACCGCGTTGCAAACCGCTATTGATGAAGCCAAAAAGCATAATGAAACCGATGACGCAGCGGTTTTAGAAAAAGCCGCTAAAGATTTAAGCGACAAAATGCAGGTGGTTGGTGCAGCCATGTATGCCGCAGACGACGCTACTGGCAGCGGGGCGACCGCTAGCGACACTGCAGCTAGTGGCGGTGCATCCGCTTCCGCCAGTGCCAGCGCCGAAACCACCACTAGCGAGCCGGTTGAAGGCGAGGTTGTTGATGAGAAAAAAGATGGAACTCCCGAAGCTGGGAAGTAGAAAAGGGTTACAATAGGTGCCAGTGGCTAAACGTGATTATTATGAGGTTCTTGGTATTTCCAAGTCGGCATCGGCCGATGAGATTAAGCGCGCCTATCGAAAACTGGCCATGCAGCACCATCCCGATAAGCATGGTGGCGATGACGGCCCATTCAAAGAGTTGGGTGAGGCTTACGAAGTTTTAAAAGACGAACAAAAGCGGGCAGCCTACGATCAGTTTGGCCATGCTGCCGGTGCTCAAAATGCCGGCGGACCTAATCCATTCGGTGGCGGCTTCGGTGCGCAGGGTTTTGATTTTTCTCAATTTCAAGGCCAAGGCGGCGGTTTTGGAGATATTTTCGATATGTTTTTTCAAGGCCAAGGCGGCGGAAGCAGGCGACAATCAGCCCGCGGCACCGATATGGAAACCGTAATTACGCTTGATTTTAAAGAAGCCATTTTTGGCGCCACGCGCAAGCTTTCTCTAACCACCGATGAACGCTGTGACCATTGCGATGGAAAGGGCGGCGAACCCGGGACAAAGATCAAAACCTGCGACACCTGCAAGGGCCAAGGTCAGGTAACGCGCGTACAGCAAACAATTTTGGGCGCCATCCAGCAAACCACCGTTTGTCCGACGTGTCGCGGCGAGGGTGAAATTCCCGAAGAAAAATGCAGTAAATGCCGTGGTGCTGGCGTGATTAAGAAAACCAAAAATATGGAAGTAAAAATTCCGGCTGGCATCGATAATGGGCAAACGATTCGCCTGGACGGTAAAGGCGCGGCGCACAAAAAAGCCCCGAACGGCGATCTCTATATTCATGTCCAGATACGCCCCGATTCCAAACTGGTACGGCACGGTCAAGACATTAGTTCAACTATAAAGGTGGATATGGTGGGGGCGGCATTAGGCAGCGAGGTTCCGGTTCATACGGTGGATGGCGATGTGAAGTTGAAGATCCCAGCCGGCACGCAAAGCGGCAAGATATTTCGCTTAAGCGAGCGCGGCGTTCCAGGCATAGGAGGACGTAAGCGCGGAGATCACTTAGTGACCGTTACCGTCGAAACTCCAAGTAAGCTTTCAGCCAAACAGAAGGAACTTTTAGAGCAGTTCGCGAGCGAGGGTCCCAAAAAACGCAAATTCTGGTAGTCAGGCGGGCTCCTTTAATTCATCGTACGCTGCTTTTTGCATTGCTTCGGTAAGCTTATCCCAATTCAAGATGAAAAGGCGGTCTGGTTGTGAGGCTTCATCGTCGTATTGAATACGCCCTTTTTCTTCAAATCCCGACGCAAGAAGCACCTGCTCAGAACGTGTGTTGCCGTCAATAACATATGCTGCCACGGTAATTTGCGGCTCCAGTACTTGATTGTTAGTTCGTGCTGCATCAAGCTGGCTTACTGCTATGAGCGATTGCCGGAGCCCGCTAGCCATTTGTTTCTCCTGTGCTCCTTCAAGTTTGGTGTAAGAAACCTCCCAAATATTTTCAGCCGGTTGATCACTAGGAATAATGTGCTGCTCACGCAGCTGGCTAACACGCATTTCAGCGTCCGGATTAAGTTTAACCCATCCTTGCACCTCCCCGACTTCGCTTTTATCCAAGGTAGGATGCTGCTCCGATCCGGCAACTGCAAACAGCAAATGATCGTCACCGTGTTGCGAAAACTCAATTAACTCCTCGCTTGTTAAATGAACGTAATTTTCGGGGCGGCTTTCAAACCATTGAATTCGTTCAGGATCTTGATCAAGCGCTTGGAGGCGCGCCATGTCTTCCGACCGCTCGGGATTGATGTTTCTAATGCTAGATGTTTGTCCGGCTATACGCCATGTTTCGATTTGTTCCGGCGGGGGGTGTGGCGTGTTTTCAGGCATGAACACATTACAGTTGAGGTTCTATTGTCTGTCAATGGTAAAAGCGGGGCCTAGCTTATTATGTAGCCAAAAGGGAAATGGTTGTACAATACACTTATGGTTACTTTATTATCAACAATTCCAGCCGCGGTGCCTGACTTTGTTTCAGCGCTAAGCTTAGATGCCGCTATCGTCGTCACAACTCTATTGCTTGTCGTCTATAGCGTCGTACGCGGGCATATGGCATTAATTCGCGAAGCTATTAGCATTTATGTCGGGCTGGTGTTATCGGCCAGCTTGGGAGAACCGGTTTATGATTATCTTCATAACGCCGCAGCCAGCCTGCCACTGAATGAAACTGCTGTTAAACTCTTCTTGCTCCTAGCTCCAGTTGTCGTTTTACAGATTGGGAGACATCATCCGCGTGGCGGGCACAAACATCACCTAATAATCACGTTTGTACTTGCGGTGATGACCGGGTTCTTGCTTATTTCCAGTGTGCTTAACCAGCTTGACCAAGTGACTTTAAGCCATGCTCTTGAAAATTCCAACTTAGCGGCCTGGATTTATGAGTTTAAGCTTGTCTGGCTTGGCGCGGTGCCGTTGGCGATTGCGGCCAGCGCCTTTTTACGGCCCAAAGGCCACCATTAACGGCTTGACATACACACTTATGCTGTATAACCTTTAAGCATAAGCACAATGCGGAAATTTAAATGCCTCGTAAAACAAAACATCTTTCGTTAAGCAGTCAAGTTCGCTTTAAGTTTTCGCATGTACTCATGTTTGCTGCGGCTTTTGCGGCGCTGGGAATTTACGCTGTGCTGCATACCTTCGCCGCTCCTGTTAGCACTCTTTCGGAATGTACCGTGGTGCCGAGTAGCGCAAAGGCGGGGGATTCTCACCTGACGGTAACGGCTCCGGTTGGAGAGCTTCCAGAAAATGCATTGGGGGAGAATTACCGGGTTAAGCTAGAAACCCCCTATATAAATGAGCAGCTAGTGGATGCCGTCTATGACGCAGCAAACGGGATTGCCATCTTGAACTGGAACGGTCTCTTAGTTAAAGGCAAGCATTCCTTTTATTTCGTCTATGTAACTGGCCACACCGGCAATAGCCAAGTTGTAAGAGCGTCACGAACCTGCAGCATCAACGTCAATTAGTTTTTCCGTTGAAGCCTAGCAAAAGGCAAACAGTTACGCTATAGTAAACCAGTTCCGGGCCCATAGCTCAGTTGGTTAGAGCGAGAGCCTTTTAAGCTCTGCGTCCTGGGTTCGAATCCCAGTGGGCCCTCCAGGTATAATAAAGGACATGCCCAAACACTTGTACCTAATAATCAATCCGGATTCCGGGACCGGTGATCCGAAAGCGGTGCTTTCTGAGGTTTCGGCGGAGTTGGATCAACGCACCATCGAGTATGTGCTGAAAAAGGTAGAGACACCCCATGAAGCCTTTACAGCAGCTCAAGCGATTGACCTCAAAAAATTCGATGCCGTTGGAGTGTATGGCGGTGATGGTACTATCATTGCCGTGTTTAAGGCTTTGTACAAGCAAAAAACACCGGTTTTGATAATGCCTGGCGGGTCGGCAAATGTTTTAGCCAAAGCACTGAATTTGCCGGCGAGCGCGGGCGATTGCCTTGATCTATTTTTAGGTAATTTATATGTACTACGTCATTTTGGCGTGGCAATGGCTAATGATGCGCCGTTGATCCTAGATCTTCATTTTGGGATTTGGGCAGATAGTATTGAAGCAACCAATCAGCGCACTAAGCAACGATTTGGTCAGCTGGCCTATGCCTTTTCCGCAATCAAGCACCTTGGTTCGGCATCCCGATTCAATTTCCAAATGACGCTCGACGGCAAGCAGGTGGACGTTTCGGCCTATGCCTGCATGGTGGCGAATGAAGGCTACCATACTATTATAGGCGTGCCATTTTTCCCCAATTCGCATACCCCCGGATTTTTACAAGTCGCGGCTGTAAAGCGAGTTAATCAATGGGCGTTTCTGCGCTGGCTTACGTTGCGGAGACTTAGCATCCCGACGTCGTCAGTAGTCGCGACCTGGCGGGTTAAAGAAGTTGTTATTCAGCGCGCCCCTAAGCAGATGATGTTTGACGATGATATTGTGACTGCCACCCTACCGCTTACTATTAAAAGTTCTCCTTACATGGTTGCGGTAATCGCCTCTACACCTGATAAAAGCACTTTTTGGCGCCGTTTGCAGATGTATGCCAAGGTGGAACCCTTCCGACGGTATGATCATCTTCGCCGCTTTTTCCGTGGCGGACCATCACTGAAGAGCAGTCAAATAGCACCTAATCTTTATGTCGGAGGACAGTATCGTCCGTGGGCGATTGCCCGGCTTCGTCGCTGGGGAGTTACCGGCGTTGTGAATATGCGAAACGTCCGACGGCCATCAAACTCTCGTGGCTTGGAAGTACTTAATTTGCCGACGCCCGATCACCAGCCTCCGAGCTTAGCATCGCTTTATAAAGGCGTGGAATTTATACAACATCATTTAGATGCCGGCGGCGCTGTGTACTTGCACTGCAGGCTTGGAGAGGGCAGGGGACCGTCGATGGCGGCTGCTTATCTTATATCGCAGGGAATGCGAGCCAATGATGCGGTGGCACACATTGAGCGCTTTCGCCGGCTCATTCGACCGAACGCTAAGCAACTTAGGCAACTGGCTCGCTTTGAGGCTGAACTGAACCAGAAAAAAGTATGAATGCCACAACCTCCGCGGTGTCTTAAAATGTCTATGCTTATTGACAGTTTTCTCTATCCCACCTAGTGTGAAGGTAGCTTATTGATGATAAAAAATGGATATTGCTCCGCAAACGAATAGCACGCCCTCGGTTTCGCCCAAGTGGGGAGGTTTGTTAAGTTATGGTTTAATCAGTGCTTGCATCGCAAGCTTTATTAGCATATTCCTTTTTCTTGTTGCCCAGGCAAGTTTTAATCAAGTATCTGAGCTGAATAAAACACTTGCCCACGACCTCTCATCTCCCATTATAATGCTAACCTACACCCTTTGGTGGTCAGCTGGCGCTTTTATATTATTTGGGACGATCTGTAGTGCTTCTTGGTTTTTACTTCTGCGCGTTGATCCAACTACTATTCCTTGGAAGCGTTCGATAATAATAAATAGCATTCAGTGGTTTGCACTGGCTTTTCTCTTATTAAAGGCAGCCAGTACTATACCAGATGAATGGAAGCAGTTGATGGCTTCATCATGGGCGGCATTCTTTTTTGTGTTCGCATTTCAAATTGCGCCTGCAATAGCCGGTGCAGCCATCGTTATTGTTATGTTTTGGCGCAATCGTTTACGAGCCACTAGGTCGCCAGCACCGCCGCCAACCGAAATTGAACAAGCCACTCAAATCCCTTTACCTCAAAAAAACTTTTTGAGCAGAACTACGGCACTCCTTGGTTTTATTTTGTTTGCGCCGATCTTTGTTATTGCATCAGTAATCGCATTATCCGGCAGCATATTATTCGTCTATGGATTGATAACCGGTAAATTTGATGAAGGAATTAGTCATCTGATTATCTTTGGATGGACATATTTTGCCTATGGTGTCGCATCAGCTACCGGAGTACCTGCAATTGGGCTGGCAATGTATTTATTCCGATCGAAAGGCCCACTGGTCTCGGCTGGTGACAGGAATAAAAGAGCTTTACTCATTGGTTCACCGATTATTGTCGGTCTTGGCTTAATAGTGTGGTTTATGCAGCCACCAACCAATACCCAGAAGGAAGCCGATGCTTATCAAGACAAAAAGGTGATTGCATGCTTTAAAATCCCTGATGGCGGTACGTATAATGCAGTTTCGAACACGGTAAAACATATTCCTAATCGTGAGGTAGCGCCTGTGGTTGATTTGGGCTATTACAGTAATTACGCTGAAAGGCACGATGATGTACTGGGTATTAAATTATCGCCATCTTCTCGGAAAGATGCAGAAGAAGATGTAAAAATTATTAGGCAAAACTATCTCGATAAAATTTCGATAATTGGCATCTATAACAAGAATGCTATTCCGCCCCATATGTGCGGAATAAAATAATACCATCGTCTGACATTCCTGGTTTGTTATACTAAGCACGCATGTTAGGCCATCGTAATTTTTCGGCGCTGCGGAATTATAATTACCGCATTTATTTCACCGGTATGAGCATTTCACTCATCGGTACCTGGGCGCAAGTCATTGCGCTTTCGTGGTTAGTACTGCAAATGACCGGTTCCGGGACTGCTTTAGGGCTGATCCATGCCGCTCATTTTCTACCGTTGTTAATTTTAGGCCCTTGGGGCGGATTGGTCGCCGACCGACGTACTAAGCATAAGCTTTTACTTGCTACGCAGGCGTCTTCGGCAATTTTATCGCTGTTGCTCGGGGTATTAGTGGTTACCGGAACCGTTCAATTATGGATGGTTTTTGTGATTACCTTGGGATTAGGGCTAGTACGAGTGGTTGATCATCCTACCCGCCAAGCCTTAATTTTTGAGATGGCAGGGAAGGATCATGTCCAAAACGCCATGGTATTGCAGGGTACTTCTGTAAGCGTTACGCGTATGCTGGGTCCGGCGATTGCAGGTGTACTGATTGCCACTCTTGGGATTGGTATGTGTTTCATTATTAACGCCTTTTCCTATATTCCCATGCTAGTAGCCATGGCTTTGCTAAAAGTTGATGAATTGGAAGTTGCACCGTTAATTGAAAAGGCTAGCGGGCAGCTGCGCGAGGGTTTCCGCTATGTAATGAAAACGCCGGTTATTCGCAACAACCTTATTATGATGGCGATTATTGGAACGCTAGCTTACGAATGGGCGGTGGTGCTGCCGCTGCTTGCGAGCTTTACCTTCCATGGGGAGGCTGCGGACTATGCACTGCTAATGACCGCCTTGGGTATCGGCGCCACCATTGGCGGGCTGTATACCGCGCGCTATCGCAGCGTTACCCAGCCGATGATCTCACTGGCGGCATTAATGCTTGGAGCTATGGTGGTGCTGGTGGCATTGGCGCCGAGCTTACTGTTTGCGGTAGTGGCTATGGGCTTGGTTGGCTTTTTCGCGGTTCAGTTTGATTCATTAAATAGCAGTATCCTGCAGCTTACCAGCTCCCCGGAAATGCGCGGACGAGTTATGGCACTGTGGGGCGTTGCCTTCTTAGGATCTTCGCCAATCGGCGGCCCGCTTATTGGATGGATCTGTCAGCTAGCCGGACCGAGAACCGGATTATTGATAGGTGCGGTGGCCGCCATGGCCGCCGCTACTTTCGGCTATGTGACTACGAGGCGGTCAAGCGTTATACTGAAGACATGAGATTACTGGCGCTGTTCAAGATTTATGTCTGAACGAAAGCCCCATAGACCTAAACGTATTTCAGCCCGGCGGGTGGTTATTACCTCCTTTGTTGTCGACTTAGGCGATATTATCCTGAATGTTATTACCGCCGTGCTTACCGGTAGCGTAGTTGTGCTTACTGAAGCTTTGCAAGGCGCTGCCGATCTGTTAACCTCGGCCCTGCTGTGGGTGGGTGTGCAGCGGTCGAAGCGCCAAGCGACGCGCGTTCACCGCTTTGGTTATGGTAAGGAGCTATTCTTCTGGATTTTAATGGCTGGGGTTTCGATGTTCATTATTACCGCCGGGTTCTCCTTCTACTTTGGTTTCCAGCGGATCCTGCATCCGCATCCGATTCAAAATATTGAATTGGCGTACGTGGTTCTGACTATCGGATTTGCCACCAACCTGTATGCTTTAAGTTTAAGTTTGCGGCGTTTGGGCGTGAGTTTACGGCATAAGCTCAGCCATATCCGCCGACACATTCGGAATTCAGCCTTAATTGAAACCAAGGCGACCACCATCTTAGACCTTATGGGTGCCAGCGCGGCCATGCTGGGTCTGATTTCCTTGGTTATCTACGGCATTACTGGTGAATCCCGATTCGATGGATTGGGCGCGATGGTAGTTGGATTGAGCTGCGCAGTCTTTGCTTTGCTGCTTATTTTTGAAGTAAAGAATTTCATTGTCGGGCGCAGCGCCTCACCGGAGGTCGAATCCCAAATTAAAGCAGTAGCTACCAACGTAGTCGGAGTCCATAGCGTGCTTGATTTGCGGACGATGCAAATGGGCTCGGAGCGGGTTATGGTGAACATGGAAGTTCACTTAGACCATAGGCTAAGAACCCAAGAAATTGAGCAGCTTATGGATGACCTGAAAGAAGCGGTAAAGAAGGATGTGCCCGAAGTGCAGCATATTCAAGTTGAAGTCGAGACACCGCGTCGCAAGCCGGTAAGGCCTTCCAATGATTAAACTGGCTGTGTTGGTTTCTGGTACCGGATCGATTTTAGAAGCTATGTTGCAGCAGGAAGTGCCGGTAGCTTTGGTGGTGGCCGACCGCCCCTGCCGCGGATTGGAGTTGGCCGAACAGGCCGGTATTCCCACGGCACTAATTGACCGCACGGCTTTTGGCTTTAGCGGACCGGGTTCAGAGTGGGACCGCACTGGCTTTACCCAGGCGATTATTGAGAAGTTGAAGGAGCAGGACATTGGCCTGGTAGCAATGGCCGGCTTCATGACTATTTTAGATCCAGTGATATTTGAGGCTTTTCCTACTCGCATTCTCAACACCCATCCTTCGCTGCTCCCGGCGTTTAAAGGAGATGCTGCGGTGCAAGATGCATTAGACGCCGGCGCTAGCGTAACCGGATGTACTATCCATTATGCATCCGCTGATTTGGACGGCGGACCGATCATCGTGCAGCGCGAGGTAGAAATTCTCCCAGGCGATACAAGGGAATCATTACACGAACGGATTAAAACTATGGAGCGGACCATGTATCCCGAAGTTGTTAAGAAATTGTTGGCTGAAGATGATTAACAAAGCTTTACACAATTCATATTTATGGTATAATTAAAGTATGCAGGGCGACTTTTCATCTTATAATTCACCATTAGGGTACCGATACGCATCTCCTGAAATGCGTGAGCTGTTTAGCGAAGCAACCAAATACAAGCTGTGGCGGCGCGTTTGGGTAGCTCTTGCCAGGGCTGAACATCAAGCCGGACTTATCAACGATGAAGAACTCGCCGACTTGGAGGCCAATCAAGACACTATTGATATTGCGCGCATCCTGGAAATTGAGCGCGATACCAAGCACGACGTGGTAGCGGCCATTCGCGAGTACGCCGAAAAAGCCAAAATCGGCGGCGGCAAGATTCATCTTGGCGCGACCAGCATGGACATCAATGATAACGCCGATGCCATGCGGGTAAAGCAGGCCCTTGAACTTATAGAAGACCGGCTGAAAGCCCTATTGAAGGTTGTGGCGGCGCAGGCCGATAGGCATGCTGAGACGCCGTGCTTAGGATATACCCATCTGCAGCCGGCCGAACCTACCACTATTGGCTACCGCTTGGCATTTTACGGTGATGATTTATTAAGTGACCTTCAGCGTATTCAAGGACTTCACTACCGGTTTGTCGGTAAGGGCATGAAGGGGGCAATTGGCACACGGGCTAGCTATACCGCCATTTTAGAAGGTACCGATATGACCGCCGCCCAGCTCGATGAAAAGGTAATGGCCGAACTTCACCTACGCCCGGCCTTAATTGCTACCCAGGTGCTTACCCGCAAGCAAGACTATGACATTCTTTCAGCTCTGGCCGGCATTGGCGGAAGCCTCGCTAAAATGGGGGCTGATATTCGTTTGCTGCAGTCACCGGGATTCGGCGAATGGTCGGAATCGTTTTCAGATAAACAAGTTGGTTCTTCGGCAATGCCGTTTAAAAAGAACCCGATTACGGCGGAAAAGATTTGTTCGTTGGCTCGCCAGCTGGCTCAGCTGCCTGCCGTGGCACTCGGCAATGCCTCGCATTCATACTTAGAGCGTACGCTTGATGATTCGGCCAATCGCCGAATGACTACACCGGAAGCCTTCTTGCTGGCCGACGAAATTTTAATTACCGCCACAAAACTGATTGAAGGCTTAACTATCAATGGAGATAGAGTGGCTGAAAACCTAGCTCAGTTTGGGCCGTTCGCTGCTACCGAAGTTTTAATTATTGAGGCGGTTAAACAAGGCGCCGACCGTCAGGCTATGCATGAGCTGCTGCGCACGGTTGCATTGGAGGCTTGGCAACAGCCGCAGCCGGGTAAGGCCATGGTTGAACTGTTAAAAGACAACGCAGAGCTTGGCAAGCACGTTACCTCGGAACGCCTCGATGAGCTGTTAGACGTTCGAACTCATCTGGGAGATGCTCCCGACCGGGTCAAGCAGCTCGTGGCACTTATTCACAAAGAGGTTGAAGGTTGAACCACCGCTTAGGGATAGTTGGCGGGGGTCAACTCGGGCGAATGGTGGCATTCGACGCTAAAAGACTGGGGTTCGCGGTAACCGTGCTTGACCCGGAACCCAACAGTCCGGCTGGGCAAGTGGCAGACGAGCATATCGTAGCAGCCTATGACGATGATGCCGCGGTACGAAGGTTGGCCAAGTCTGTCGATTTCATCACCTATGATATTGAATCAGCTGGCAAGGGGGTTTTAGCCGAGTTGGCCGAAAATGGTAAGCAAGTCAATCCGTCTCCATGGACGTTGAATATGATCCGAGACAAATTGGGCCAGCACCGTTGGCTACGGGAGGTCGGTATTCCGGTAGCAGAGTTTATGGAGGTTGAAACCGACGAGGACATCAAGCAGGCGGGAGAAACGTTTGGCTATCCCTTGGTGTTGAAGGCTCGCTTTGACGCCTATGATGGTCGAGGCAATGCAATTATAAAATCCTCTGATGAAATCGCCTCAGTGAAAGAAAAGCTGGCTGGCCGCGAGCTTTATGTCGAGCAGACTGTTCCATTTATTAAAGAGCTCGCGGTCATAGCTGTTCGCGGTATGGACGGTGCTATTGCGGTTTACGACGCAGTTGAAACCATTCATGAAAATAATATCTGCCACATGGTATACGCACCGGCGCGGGTAGAGAAAACAGTCGTACATAAAGCTCGGGAACTGGCCGAGCAAGTGGTAGGCCAGCTTAAAGGGGCGGGCGTGTTCGCGGTGGAGATGTTTATAAGCGCAGACGGTAAAGTAATTGTAAACGAGATAGCTCCTCGGGTGCATAATAGTGGCCATCTAACTATTGAGGCGGCAGTGACCTCGCAGTTTGAGCAACATGTACGGGCGGTGACTGGACTGCCCCTTGGCGATACAAGTCTAAAAGTACCAGCGGCGGTGATGATTAATATACTGGGTGAGCGCTCGGGTCCAGCTAATCCCGAAGGTTTAGCTGAGGCTTTGGCAATTCCGGGTGTCAGCGTTCATATTTATGGTAAAGCTAAAACGTGGCCTCAGCGTAAAATGGGGCATATCACGGCAATTGCTGATACCCTTGAAGCAGCGGAACAAAAGGCGCTTGAAGCCAGAAAGGCGGTAACAATATGAGCGAAAGAGAGCAGCCACAAGTTGGTATTATTATGGGGTCGGATTCAGACTTGCCAGTGATGAAACAGGCGGCAGAGGTCTTGGAGTCGTTTGGTATTTCGGCAGAAGTCACTGTAGTGTCGGCCCACCGTACTCCGGAGCGGCTGTGGGAGTATGCAACTCAAGCCCGGAGTCGGGATTTTAAGGTTATCATTGCCGGCGCCGGCGGGGCGGCTCATTTGCCTGGTATGGTCGCTTCTATGACCGAGTTGCCCGTGATTGGCGTGCCGATTCAAACCAAGACCATGAAAGGGATCGATTCACTCCTCTCCATAGCCCAAATGCCTCCTGGTATTCCGGTGGCAACCATGGCGGTTAATGGCGCCAAGAACGCCGGGTTACTTGCTGTTCGGATGCTGGGGCTGGGCGACTCAGCTATTTTGGACTCCATGCACGATTATCAAAAATCACTGGAAGCAGAAATAAAGATCAAGGCTGAGAAGCTGGAAGCGGTTGGTTACGAGGATTATCTCAAGGAAAAGGGGGAGTAGGTTGGTTAATGCCACTACCATTTTGGCGCAAAGGGACAAAGCCCTGCTCGATACTGATTTCCCCTTTTTAGGTATCCGGCAACAGGGGAAAGTGCGCGATTTTTATTCATACAATGGTCAGCGCATTACCATTACCACCGATCGCCAATCGGCCTTCGATCAAGTGCTTGGCCTGATTCCGTTTAAAGGCAGCGTCTTAAATGAACTGGCAGCCTGGTGGTTTCATAAAACCCGGCACATTATTCCGAACCACATGATCGCCACGCCCGACCCCAACGTTCTGATTTCCGATGACTGTCAGGCGGTACCGGTAGAAATTATCGTACGTGGTTACTTGAGCGGTGCTACCAAAACTGCAATTTGGAGCTCCTACAGTCAGGGCGAGCGCACCATTTATGGACTGGAATTTCCTGATGGTATGGTAAAGAATCAGAAGTTGCCAAACCCAGTAATTACGCCTACTACTCACGCTACTGGCGGCAGTCATGATGAGCGGTTAACCCGGGAACAGATTATTGGCAAGGATATGGTTCCCAAGGAAATATATGAAGAGATGGAGCGAGTCAGCTTGGAGTTGTTTAGGGTGGGCCAGCTGGAAGCCCTTAAGCATGAACTCATACTGGTTGACACTAAGTATGAGTTTGGCGTGGTTGATGGGAAGTTGTTGCTAATTGATGAAATTCACACGCCCGACTCGTCACGGTTCTGGAAGGCCGATAGCTACCAGGAGCGAATAGAGGTTGGCATGGAGCCGGAAAATTTTGATAAGGAATTTTTACGGCTGTGGTATGTCGAGCGGGGCTATAGCGGTGAGGGACAGCCGCCCCATATGACACCGGAACTGGTTGTCCAGGTGGCCCAGCGCTACATGATGCTGTATGAAATGTTGACCGGTGAGACCTTTGAAGCGTACGAGTATCCGATTAATGGTCGGATTGAAGCAGCTATTAAGCGGGAGCTAAACGTGTGAGTGAACCGCAGAAAGTCACCTACCAAGACAGCGGCGTCGATTACTCCAAGCTTGATGCGATGAAACGTTTGGCTCAAGAACAGGCCGCCGGTACTGCTTCGATGCTACAACAAGCGGATATGCACGAAGTCTCCGCCAGCAGGGGGGAGTCGGCCTACGTGTGGGATGCTGGCGACCATTACGGCGCAATGGTTCAAGAGGGTTTGGGTACCAAAAATCTGGTGGCCGATGAGGTGCGCAAACTTACTGGTAAAACTCATTACGATCAGATTGCCCAAGATGTAGTAGGAGCGATTACCAATGATCTTATTGTAGTCGGTGCTAAACCGTTGGTGGTTTCTGCCTATTGGGGCTTAGGTGATTCAGCCTGGCTTGCCGATGAAGAGCGTGCCAAAGATCTGGCAGCCGGTTGGGCCAATGCCTGCAAGATGGCTGGAGCGGCTTGGGGAGGGGGAGAGACCCCGGCGCATACCGGCATCGTGAATCCGGATACCATTGATCTCGGCGGTTCGGCCGTCGGCATAATTAACCCGAAAGAGCGGTTGGTCCTTGGCGATAAGCTGGATAGCGGCGACGCAATCGTTTTAATTGAAAGCAGCGGTATTCATGCCAACGGTTTAACCTTGGCTCGCAAGATTGCTGATAAATTGCCCGAGGGTTACGCCACCAAACTCCCCAGCGGCACAACCTATGGCGAAGCCTTGTTAAAGCCCCAGCATTTATATGCCCAGTTGGTCCAAGACGTTTTTGCTGCCGATGTTGACATTCATTACATGGTGCACATTACCGGCCACGGCTGGCGCAAATTAATGCGGGCAACCCAGGAGTTTAGCTACATCCTTACCGAGGTGCCGCCGGTGCCGGAGGAACTCTCTTTTATTGCTGAGCATTCCGGCAATGATGCCGGAGAGATGTATGGTAACTTCAACATGGGAGCCGGTTTTGCGATTTATGTTTCGGCCGATCAGGCTGAAAAAGTTATGCAGGCGGCCAGCGACAATGGCATGGAAGCTTGGATTGCCGGCCGGGTAGAAGCTGGTGCGAAGAAAGTTGTGATTGAGCCGATTGATGTTACCTTCGGTGGAGAAGCGCTGGAAGTCAGATAACTAGTATGGCTGACTACGTACAAAAGACCATAGCAGCCTACGATCATAACTTCGATAAATACCAAGACGCCACTCAATGCATGCTGCTTCAGCCTGAATTCGAAAGGTTTGTCGAAATGGTTCGAAACGTTGGGGATTTTGTCTTAGACGCGGGCTGTGCCTATGGTAGGGATACAGCGGCTTTCATGGCGGAAGATATAGACGTCGTTCTGAGTAAAATTGATTGCAATTATAGCAAAAACATTGTAGACTGACATGCACGTTGCGGATAAGCCGCGCGATTGAGAATAAAGGAGTCGGCGTGTACGACGACCGGAATAAGCATCTTCAGGACGCTGATCGAGTGCGGTTGATGCGCTGGGCGGCACTGCTCGCGTTCATCCCGACCGCTTTTATCGTCTGTGCGGCGATCATGTTGGGAGTTGGACAGATCCGAGGCGACGTTGTCAAGGCTCATCAGAACGCTCGCCTTGAGTTCGGCCACATCGTCGCTCGCGGGCCCTACGCCGGTGACGCAGCGTTTGCCTCGTACCGCCTGGTGAGCGTTCGTTTTCGCAACTGGAATCGCGAACCGGTCACCGACGAGCGGATGATGCCGTGGGATACTCAGATAGGGCAGGTGGTTCGGGTGTTCGTTCAGCCCAACGGCCCGGCCTACATGCCACGGGACCTGAACCGTCCGGGAGACAACCCGTACGACCCGGACACGTTTGCGCGGGCTTCTTCCTGGTTCGTCTTCGGGGGAATGCTTGCCTTGCTATGTGGCGGTCTCTGCTGGCACTACATCTATCGCATCCTGGTGGTGCGTGCGATCATGCTCCAGCAGCAGCGAAGCCCGCTGGCAACACCCTAAATCCACCCGCGCTCCGGCACACGCGAAGGCGTCACGACATCGTGATTGCATGCGGTGCCGGGGCGCCTTCGCGTTATTACTCAAAATCTAAAAGCATTCTTATGCTTGCGAGAAAAATATAGGGGCTAGCCGTAAAAAATGTATTCCTTATTTTTCGTCGGGGATAATTTTGCGTCCAACTAGTTCAACGGTGAATGGGTATTCCCCTTTACCAATAACCTTATCTTCCTCAGAAACGACCTCGGCAAGGAGGGTGTAGTTTCCGTGTCTGCTGACCGGTAATCCTTGAACATTAAAGTTGATGTTCATCCTATCAATCCCCGATGGGAGCGTATTCTTCTGGATTGGTCCTGGATGTTTTTCGCCTTTTGGATCAATGATGGTAATTTTAACCCCTAAAGAAGCGGCTTTTTTTAAGTGTTCCCCCAGATACCATGATGTGCCAATGGAATATGAATAGGGGAGAATAACGGTTTGCTTTCCAAACTCGACTCCCTGTTTCTTCATTTCTTCGGCGTTGAGTTCAATATCAAATCTATCAATTATCTTAATAATTGAATTCATTCTATCGTTTGCATCGGTGGTGATTTCTCTAGCAAGAACTACGTAAAGGCATTTAACGTCCATGCTGCACCAACTCCTTTATGCTGAACGTTCGGCTATTTGTGGATGAGTGACCTCCCTGCCAACTCGCGTTAAAACGATCAAACTCTCGTTCACGATTGGGCTCGGAGTGAAAATAGGTACTTGTTGTGGTGCTGAAGGCAGGTTTGTTTTTTTCCAAGAATTCCAGGCGAGGTGGGAGCAGCTGGGTATTAAATGCCTCGGCTATCTTCTGTAAGAACGAGAGGCTCGGGAGGTAGCTCCCCCTCTCGATGCGAGCAATGCTTGGCTGTTGGGTTCCAACGAGTTGAGCCAGTTTCTGCTGAGTCATTTGTTTTGCAATGCGGGCATCGATAATCATTTTCCCAATACTGTGGGAAAGATCGACTTTTTCATATGCTTTTCGAAGTTCTTCGTCCTCGAGTAGGCCTTGTTTTACGTCTTTCCAATCCATAATTAAATCTCCTTTTTAATCAGCGCTTGCAATCGTTACTTGTCTTCGCAATGCAGTATCGATATGTCGCTGAGGCGTGCTGTTCCCTTTCTTTTTAAATGCCTCTAGAAGCCAGGCCTTACCGTCAATAATTGCAAAAATTATCCGATAACCTACCCCGCCCCAGTCAGTTTTAAGCTCATATAATTTCTTGTAACCCTGCAGTGGCTTTAGCTTATTTGGACTAATAGCTAGTTTTAGTCCTTGTTGCTCAAGATGATCAATGTCCTTCATAATGCGCTGTGCCGCTGCTTTATGTTGCTTGGCTATAAAATCTGCAACGGGGCATCTGCCTGATTTTGATGTCCAGAATGTTACAATCATGCACCCTCCTTGCCATAGCCGCCGTCTCCTTTATAACAATATTGTTATATTATCGTGAAGGGTGTAATGATGTCAAGGGGCACAGTCGGTCGATTTACTTTTCGCACCACTCGCGGGCGTTTTGGAATAGTTTGAGCCACGGGCTGGCGTCGAGATCCTTCCATTCATCGGGCATCCATGGCCACTGCCACAGTTGATTCGACAGGCGTTCGGGGTGCGGCATCATGGCGAGGTGCCGGCCGTTGGTTGAGACCAATGATGTAATACCGTGCGGGCTGCCATTGGGGTTAAAGGGGTAGTTTTCAGTCGGTCCACCGTGGGGATCTACAAATCGGATCGGAGCCAGATTTTGCTCAACTAATTTGTTCACTAACCTGGAATTAGCGTGTAAGTAGCCTTCACCATGAGCTACCCAGACGCCCATCCGCGAGCCTTCCATCCCCTTTAACATGATGGCCGGACTGGGCTGAATTTCAACCGTAACGAAGCGCGATTCAAACCGTCCGGAGCGGTTGGTAATAAACCGCGGCTGCTCTTTTTGGTCGATATCTTTAAAAGGAACCCAGCCAAGCAGGGCGGAAAGTTGGGCGCCGTTACAAACTCCTAAAGAGAATGTGTCGGAGCGATGATAAAACTCGTCGAACTGGTCGGCCAGGATTTTGTTAAAGCGAATGGTGCCGGCCCAGCCTTTGCCAGAATCCAGCACATCGCCGAATGAGAAGCCGCCGGGGAAGACCACGCCGCGGAAATCGACCAGGCTGGCTTTGCGGTTTTGAAGGTCGGACATGGTAACGTCCCAGGCGTCAAACCCCGCGGCGGTGAGAGCACCGGCCATTTCCCTATCGCCATTGGTGCCGGTTTGGCGTAAGACGGCGACCTTCGGTTTATTGCGATTGCCTAAAGCTTTGCGATCGGCAGCGGGGGAGAAGCTCAGCTGCCATTTGGGCGGTTCGATTAAATTACGGATTGCCTTAGCTTCGGCCTTTGCATGGGCCGGGTCGGACTGCAGCATTTCTAGTTGGGTGCTGGTGTCTTCCCAAATTTCACGCAGATCAACCATTGGCTCGTCGAGCACTTTTTCATCATTGTGGCTAATGGTAATGTGGCTGCCGCGTTTGGTGACGGTACCGATAATTTGGTGGGGGACGTGATATTCGTGGAGAAGTTTTTCAGTTGCTTCGCGATCGGCAGTTTCAATAACCAGGCCGAGTTCTTCGCTAAAGAGCAGGGGAATAGTATGAGCCTTATCCTTGATTGCGACACTGATGCCGAAGTTACCGGTAAAGGACATTTCAAGGAGGGTGGTGGCCAACCCGCCGTCACTGCGATCGTGGAGGCTTACGATGAGTTTGTCGGCAACGAGAGCTTGAATTGAGTGAAAGGTATTTTTAAGAAGCCCGGTATTTTTAAGGTCGGGCGCCTCATTGCCAATTTGTTGGAAGGTCTGAGCTAAAGCTGATCCGCCGAGACGATGATGTCCGTCGGAAAGATCAATGAAGATCAGGTCGTTGCCTTCAGCTTTAAGATCGGGTGTAACTTTGGTGCGAACATCTGCCATAGTGGCGTAGGCGGCGACGACCAACTGGCCGGGAGCTTTCACGGTGCGGTCTTTTTCTTTGGTAGCCATAGAAAGACTGTCTTTGCCACCGTCGATCGCAATGCCCAGCTCAATCATCAGCTCGCTCATGGCGGTGGCGGCCTCATAGAGCTTGGCGCCTTCGCCGGGCAACTTGGCTGCCCACATCCAGTTGCCGCTGGCGCGAATATCCTCAAGCGCGGTAATACGGGCCCCCATTATATTGGTGAGGGCTTCGGCTACACTCATCCGGCCTTGGGCGGCAGGGGAAATAAGTCCAATACGCGGACGTTCGCCTTGCGCCAGCGCGGTGCCGGTTTGGTCGAACAAACTATGGGCGGCTACGGCGTAGTTGGAAAGGGGGAGCTGGTTAGGGCCAACAGCTTGCTGTTGGGCGACCAGGCCGGTAACGTGGCGATCAACTTTGTGAATCAACCAGTTTTTTGAGGCGACGGAGACGAGGCGCAGAACGCGATTAAGGGCGTCTTTGACAGTGAGGTCGCTCGGCAGGTCGAGTGGCTTGAGTTTTGGTGCTTCAGTGCTAAGTTGAATGGTTCGCGGGGGAAGGTCGCCCAGGATTGGTTCCAGGGGGAGGTCGACCGGTGTAGAATCATCCTGACTGTCGAATACCATGAGTTGGCCGTCGCCGGTAACCTCGCCGACCACGGCGTAGGGAGCACCTTCACGCTCGCATAATTGCTTGAAGCGGTTGATAGCTTCCGGCCAAATTAAGAATGCATTACGCTCTTGCGATTCGTTGCCCCAAATTTCCAGGACCGAAAGGCTGGCGTCGCCTACCGGTATTGATCGCAGGTCGATACGGCCGCCGGCCGGGTCAACAATTTCTGGCAGAGCGTTGGAGTCGCCGCCAGCGCCAAGATCATGGGCGGAAATAATCGGATTGTCATCGCCGAGCTCAATGCAAGCTCGCATTACGCGGTTCATTCTCTGCTCCATTTCGGCATCGCCGCGCTGAACGGCATTGAAATCGAGCTCAGCGGCATTTTCCCCGCTCATGAGTGAACTGGCCGCGCCGCCTCCCATCCCAATGCGATAAGCCGGTCCGCCCAGCTGAACCACCTGCATGCCTTTTTCCGGTGCACCTTTTTCAGTGTGGCGGTCGTCGATTTGGCCGGCACCTTCGCTATACATGATTGGCTTGAACCACGAGCGGTAGCCGTCTTCAGTTTCCGCTCCAAACGATTGCACGTGGCCAAGAATCAGCGGTTCGCCAAAACAGTTGCCGTAATCGGAGGCGCCATTGGAGCCTTCAATTAAAATATTGAGCGGGGATGATAGATTGGGGGGCTGTTTATGGCCGTCCTGCTCCCAGGGCTGATCGTAGCCAGGAATATGGAGATTGCCGACGGTGTAACCGGTGCCGCTGGCAGCAAACAATCCACCGCGCCCCACGCTTTGGTTGTCGCGGATGCGACCTCCGGTGCCGGTGGCAGCGCCCGGATAGGGGGCAACACCGGTGGGGAAGTTATGGGTTTCGGCGGTGAGAGTGGGGTGGTAAACCCGATCTTGAATCCTGAACGGACTGGCCGTTGCGGGATCTTGCGCAACCAGAGTTTTAATGTCGCCGCCGCGAATGGCCGAGCTGTCATCATGAAAAGCGATCAATGAATTATTCGGATTATGCTTGTAGGGTGCTTTGACGATTTGCATTAAGGATTTATCAACCGGTTTTCCATCAATAACCAGCTTGCCGCGGAAAAAACCGTGGCGGGAATGTTCTGAGTTGCCTTGCCCAAGCTGGAACAGTTCAACGGTAGTGGGATTGCGCTTCAGTCGCTTTTTAAAAAGGCTTACGTAGTTTTGCATGTCATGCTCATCCATCGCCAGACCGTAATGCTTGTTAGCCTGCTCTAAGGCAGCGATGCCTTCTTCCAGAATCGGTACGGTTTCTACCGGTTCGGGTTTGAGATTAGTTGCAAAACTCGTGAGCGGTTGTTTATAGACTTGCTCGGTCATCCGATCATGGAGGGCATCAACGATTTTAGCGAGGTCTTCTTCGTCCAGTTTTTTAGCGAAACCAAATCGGCGCGAGCGCTCCACTCGAGTGATCATATCCAGGCCTACGGCGTG